>WYEI01000285.1 GCA_009903905.1 Pyrobaculum sp.
CCCGCCCCAGCCACTCCTCGATGAGGGAAACAACCCCGCCGTAACCCGCCTTTCTAGCTAAGTCGAGAGGAGTATCTCCATACTTGTTCTTTACGGTCGGATCAGCCCCGTGCTCCAGGAGAAGCCTCACAACGTCGACATGGCCATTAAGCACCGCCCAGTGTAGCGGCGTGTTGCCGTCTTTATTTTGGATGTTTGGGTCTGCGCCGTGCTCCAGGAGAAGCCTCACAACGTCGACACGGTCCCAACGCGCCGCCCAGTGTAGCGGCGTGTTGCCGTCTTTATTTTGGATGTTTGGGTCTGCGCCTTTTTCCAGCAGCTCCCTCACCCTCTCCGCATCGCCCACGAAGGCGGCGCTGTAAAGCTCTGGGTCCACATTAAGGGATACATCGGGGGGTCTTAGCACCTCCATCAAATACTTTTTGCGGAAAAGGAGTCGCTTTATCCAATCCATAGATGTTTGGGGTTAAAATTATTTATAGTTTTTGCAGGCTTGCCGTTTGGAGGCGCACAACTCCCCGGCGCGGGGATTCGGCGTCTGTCCGCTGGGGTTGTGCGTTGCCTCCGGCCTTTGTGCCGTGGGTGGTTGTGGATGTAGATGCAGACATCGTGCCTGAGGGTTGCGGCGCGTGTTGCAAGTTGCTCTGCCGCAGGGTGGTGGCGCGGCTTCAAGGTGGTTTGCAGGATGGAGGCCGGCGGGCGGCCAAGCGCCGAGGCGAGGCCGGCGGGGCGCGCGAGGTGGTTACGGGGAGCCCGAGAGGCCTAAACGCCGTGGTCGTGGTTGAGTACGCCCCAGGGGGAACGGCGCCATGCAGGCGTTCAGGCTCGTGGCGCCGGGGAGACATCGCGACTCCTGGCTTAGACATATCTGCGGGAGAGGTGGTTCTGAATAGGTGCAGGCGCCTCACGGCTAGGGGGATAGGCGCCCTAGCCACCTTGGGCCTTATGGGATTTCTGCGGCGCCCCTGAGTTGTCATGGTCTTAACGGTCAACGAGCTGGCGGCGCCGGGGAGCCCCTGGGCTTGGGCAGGCTATACCACGTGAGCGGCTCTGGCCGCCGATGTGGCGGGAGCATCCCTATGCCGTCCGGCGTCGTGAGGGGCGGAGCTACAGAGAGGCCATAGCCTCGTCTGAGGCCGACGTGACGTCGAGCGGCTGGCGTCGTTGACTTACAGATGGGGATGCTCGGCGAAGTGCCTCTCCACGGCGTCGTGGTGAGGCCGGGGAGGACCGCCCTGGCCGCCGTAGCGGGCGGCAGATATGGGGCTCCGGGTTGCCCCTACTCAGCCCTTGTGATGTTCCGCGCCGTGGCGGGGTCTACCTGCTCGGCCTCGGCGCCTTGCGCCCGCCGGCGGTCCGCGGCTTGCCGCAGGCTACTGGAGATATGGGCGGTCCGGGAGGCGAGGCCAATCGTTGAGGCTGGCGTGGCGGGATGCGCTTGTATTCATTTACCGGAGGTCTCGCCCTTTAGGGCGAGGAGGTCAGAGCCGACGGCAGGCTTTTATGCGAAGAAAATTTTATGTTTCATGGAGAAGAGAGATGCGGTAGCTATGGTTTTTTATCTCGCTGGCGGCGTCGTGAGGGGCTTGGCAAGGCTTCAGTACGTGGTTTTTCTGTTGCAGAAGGAGGTAGGTCTCGGCGGCTTCTGGTTTGAGCCGCGGAGGTTTGGGCCTTGGAGCATGGAGCTCGAAGGAGCTTTGGCCGCACTGGAGCGGGAGGGTCTCCTATCGGTTAGGTTGGAGGAGCCGGGACCGGCGGATGCCTTTGGCGAGAGGCCGCTGAGGGTATACGCCGCCTCTCAAGCGCTGGTCGAGAGGGGTGGAGAGGAGTTTAAAAAACTTGCCAAGAGAGATCAGTTTAAGGCCTATTTGGCAAGGCGCTTAGTCGCCATAGGTATCGCGATCCCGCTGCCTCGTTTACTCACCTATATTTACTTAAAATATCCCGAGGCCGTGCCGCATGCCGAAAGAGAGAAGGTATACTTATGGAGACGGCTGTATGGGATTGTCGCCCAGCGTTAAGCAGATTCTTGATCAAATAGACAGCGCCGCAGAGGCTCTCGAGAATAAGCTCAATTGTAATGTTTTGTTGTTAGCATTTCATAACTATGCTTACATCCAAAGTGATGTGATGGACGACTTGGAAAACTTCCTGATAAGTACAAACAAAAAGTATGAGGATAGAGATTTATGTTTAATTCTCCACACGCTTGGCGGAGACCCTGATGTAGCCTACCATATAGGCGTAAGGCTTCAGAATTTGGCGGGCGAGAGGAGGTTGCTCGTAATAATACCGCGTATGGCCAAATCTGCTGGCACGTTGCTGGCATGCGCCGGGGATGTGATATATATGACTCCAATGGCAGAGCTAGGTCCCGTAGATCCGCAGGTTTCTGTATCTGGTACCCTATGGGTTTCTGCCAAGTCCATTGGCGACTCTCTTAGGATGGTTCTTGAAACCACTATTGAAGTTCTTCAAAGCAAAAAACCAGCCGGTGAGATACAGGAGATGTTGATAAGAGCTGTGCTCTCGCAAATGCCGATGAACGCCGTGAGCCACTACGACAGTCTCTTAGCTCATGTTGAAGAGCTTCTAGAAGATCTGCTCAGCAGAAGAATGATAAAAGATAAGGAGATCGTGTCCTCAGTTGCGCAGAAACTTACGAGCGGCTATAAATTTCATGGGAGGGTTATCCATCTCGACGAGGCGAGGAAGATAGGCCTTAGGGTAGAGAGTCTTGCTGGTGAGCATCTATCCGCAGTTTATGCTGTGTATAACAGGTTGAGGGATCTCTTCACTTTTATAGACAAATCACTTACACCCATATCGGATATATTAAGGATAATATCAGTAATGCCATATAATTTAAACCATGGATTGGTGTATGTACCAGAAATACCACATATGGCGGACTATTTGACAGGCCCCAGCAGTATCACCTCCACCTCGTCGCCTTCGTCTTAGCCCTCCCAGTTCTCCAGTATTGTCAACAGCCCGTCGCCCTTTGTAAGGGATGACGGGGTGCAGTTGCCGACAGCCGCCAGAGGCCCCGCGTAGAGCCCCCTGTCCCGCCTGTAGACCCTCACCCGTGTGAAACTCCTGGTATAGACGTGACGACCTGTCTCGTCAACGCCGTCCTTACGACGGGGAGGGACCCCTCCCTGGCGCCCGCCATCTTGAGGATAGCCGGCTTAGCAAACGCGTTGAAATCCCGATGAGGGAGGCAACTTCGTAGCGGCCCCTCCTTCCGGCTACATCGAGAGGAGCCCCATCTCTGTCCTCTACGGTCGGATCTGCCCCGCGGTTCAGGAGAAGTCTCATATCTGGCTTAGTGCATTTCACGATCTGACATATGCCGAGTTGACAAACATATAATAGCATCGCTAGGTCTCGGTATTCGCCGCGACGGCTCTCGTGCGTTTACAGAGGGCAGAATGCCTCGCCTTTCAAGCGGCGGGGGTCAGGTCTTGTCGATGACTGTGAAGCGCATCTGCCTCGTCGTGCCGCTTAGGAGGCCTGTGAGGTCCACCAGCGATGCCAGGAACGTGGCTATTGGGTTCACCCTGGCCTTGATTGAGCCGTATAGGTATGCGGTCATGTAGTACGCGCCGGCCACGATGCTTATGACGGACGTGTGGGGCCAAGCCCAGGCGAACAACGGCGATGATAAAATCCCCGTCGCCAGGAACGCTATAACGACTACGTTGCCCGTCCTTATGGCGTCAACGACCACGTGCCCCCACCTACGTCTCTGTCTGAACAGATCGCGCAGGGAGTTCGGGGATTTAATCGAGACCCTCGTCGAGACTTGGAACGTCTTAATCCCGTGCCTAATCGCGAACATGGCCAGCATGAAGTCCTCGGTCACGGACTCAGGCATAGAAGGCCACAGCCTTTTCAGCACGTCGCCGCGGATGATGAGCAGCTCGCCGTGAAGGCCGTAGATCGGCAAGCCGAGCAGGTGCGTTGACCTGTAACGGGTCAAACCGTCGAAATACCTAACCCAATCGACCGCGTAGGCGATCCTCGACCTGCCGAGCCGAGGGACGACCAGCCCGTTGCCGATGAGCCTGCCTCTGCGCTCCCAGTACGGTATCTCCCTTAGGAAGTTGTCGTCCAGGGGGTACGAGTCGTCGTCCAGAAACACGTACCACGTGTCATCACGCGCGTAGTTCTTCACGAACCACCTGATAGCCCTGTACTTAGTCCCATCTTCCTCCCTAGGCACAAGCAATACGTCCACTCCCTCGAGCGGCAGGGGGTTGCTGCTGACGACGACGAACCTCAGCCCCAACCTCTTCAGGCCGTCGACGACCTCGCGGAGGGACGGCAACACGCTCGGCGTCCCGACCGTGACGACCACGACCAAGTAGTTGTCAATCTTGGCATCGCCCGCTCGCCTGCCCACGGGATAGACAATTGGGTAAAGCAACGATGCGGCGATGTTGAAGATCACCAGCGCCGAGAAAACGGCGGACGCCCACCAGAACAACGCCCAGACCCATACGTGGGCCATCTGCTACCCCCTTTAAGGAGATTTTAAGCTTTCTTAATAAAGTTGCAATAAGGTCGTCGTTTAGTGTATTTAAAGCCCTTGCCGGCCCCCTCCCCGCCCTAAAGGGCTAGGCCTTCGGTTGAAACCACCGCGGCGATGATGCGGTTATCGCCCGCCATACCAAACACCACGCGGCTAGGTTAGCTCCATACTCTGGCATCGATTAACAGGCATATTGCAAATATTACGCCATATTATATCACAATTCCAATGTCTAAGGGCCGAGCCTGTTCCAGTGTACCGCGACAAGAGAATAAGCCGTAGAGGAATCAAGAGACCTTGCCCCGCTAGAGGCGAGAGCAACCACGAGATGCTTCCCGCGAAGGGCCGCATCGAGGGCCGGATCTCGTATTCGCCAGATACTCTACCTTCCGTAGAGGAATATCGCACTCCACGTAGCCGGCTAGCTGTTTTGTCGGCCCTTCTGCGATCTGGATAGCACTCGCTTGGGTGCGGAACGTGGATCGTGCTCGCAGCGCTCAGGTCCGGATCCACAGCCCCATCAACCGCCGGGGACGTATTGGGCAAGCCTCGCATCGGGGGAGTTCAGAACCCCGCGCCGAAGGTTAACCGGTAGCATCGGCTCATTTCCGCTTATATGCGACAAGGGCAGAGCGGGGTGAGATGCCCCTCTACGGATCGACTTGCGGCGGGGGATGCACCGACCGTTGCACCTCAGATGGGGGCTTGTGGCGCCGGCCCCGACAGAGGCCCGTGAAGACCGGCGGATGAGGCCTGCCTAGAGACACGCCGGCGGGAATATCTATTCATATCATATAGAAAATACCGCCGGCAGAGACTATGGCGTCTTGATGACGATACGGCTACCAGTAAAAACTGGGGTTTAAGCCCCTAGCCTCCGCTTTAAGTCCGCTATGGTGGCCTCCCAGTAGGCCCTCTGCTCCGGGGTGAGGAGGTGCTTCTTGGCGTTGTACTCGGCCTCAAGCTGCTTAAGCTTCAGCAGGGCCATCTGCCGCTCGGTCTCCTTCTTCTTCTCGACCTCCTCCAGCAGGACCTTCAGCGCCAGGGCCGCGCCCGTCGCAACCACGGCGCCGGCCGCCACGGTCGAGGCAGAGACAGGCGCCCGGCCAACCTGGCTCCGCCTCCCGCGCCCAAAAGACGTGGCCACCAACGCGGCGCCGACCGCCACCAGCGCCAGCCCCATAAAGGGCACAGACGCCGCAGAGGGCGCGAGAAGCCAAGAACGGGACAGGGAAAGGCCGAAGCCCAGGACCAAGACGCCCACTATGAACCTAAAAACCCTCACCACGGCGCCACAAGCCTCGCCTCAATCTCGGAGATCCTCTCCCTCACCTCTTTCATCCTCTGCGCCAGGGCCTCCCTCTTCTGCGGATCCAACTCCATGTAGTACTGCCTCTCCAAGTCCCTATATAGGCTCTTCAGATGCTCCAAGTCCTTCTCGAGCTCCCGCCGCCGGAAGTCGTCGCGCTGAATGGGCGCGACGGGCGAGTACTGAGGAGGCTGGACGGGCGAATACTGAGGAGGCTGATAGGATTGCTGAGGCTGGGGATACTGCTGAGCCGCCGCCTGTTGCGTCAACATGGGCTTGAGCTGCTCCGCCACCAGCCTGGCGAGCTGCTCCGTAGACGTCGCCTGCTGCTGCATCATCTGCGTCTGTTGCAGCAACTGCTGCCTAAGAACCTCTATCTCGGCAGGCGAAAGGCTCTGCCCCATGAGAAGCTTCCTAACGGCCGGCACAAGGAAATTCTGCATGGCGGACCCCACACCCCAATACACAATCCCCCGAGCGGCCTCAGCCCCCAACGCCTTGAGCAAAGTCACCACGGCGTCATAGACCTTGTCCTCACTGCTCATAATTGGCCCATATCACAGAAGTATATAAATTTTGCCACCAAACGCGTGAAAAACCGCGCCAGCGCCGCGCAACATCTTGGCCGCAGGACGCGAAAAACAAAGACCCGGCGCCCGATGCAGGCACTCGCAAACTCTCCACGAGTAGCCTTGCGGAGGCCAGGCGTAGCTGGGAACATCGGCAGGAGAGATACGGCTAACAACGATAACTGTTGCGCCACATCTGGTGCGGGGTTGAGGCGCCACAGAGGTAACAACACGTGTACAGGCGGAGAAAAGTATTTGCCGTATCTTTAGAGGATTCTTCGGCAGATGAAGTGGTTGCCGAGCCGGAGGTGTCGCTTAAGGAGCGATGAGGAGACAGAGAAGGAGAAGTCGTCGACAACCAGAGACGCGCACCTCGGGCTGTCAAGAAGCCGCCGAAAGATGGACAGGTACCGGAGGCGTGTGCTGGATAGGGCTGGCGAGGCGGCGCCTGTTCGGGCCTTGGCGCCCAGAGGCTCTCGGGAACTGCCTTCGCACTGCAAATAGACGGCAGTGAGGCGGCTAGGCCGTGCGGCGGCTCCGTTGTAGGGAGCCGCTCCGCGCCTTTTCCGGGAC
>WYEI01000287.1 GCA_009903905.1 Pyrobaculum sp.
TGTCCCAGATCCAGGTCGGTCTCGCCGCCGTCAAAAGTCACAAACACCTCCCCGTGCGCATATGGATTCATAGTACCAGCATCGACGTTTAGATAGGGGTCTATCTTGACGGCGTTTACCGTGACGCCGCGGGCCCGCAAGATCCGGCCTAACGACGCCACCACAACCCCCTTCCCAACGCCGGACATCACGCCGCCGGTGACAACCACAAGCTTCGGCACCAACCACCAAACCTACTCCTTTAAAAACAAAACGCCCAACAAGCAGTATTGCGGCTGGAGCTGACCTCCTCCCCGCCCCGGGAATTATTCCCCTTCGGGCGGTTCATCGGCGCCCTCGTCCCGCCTTCATCGGCGCCTTGGGCGGGGTTCATGGGGGCGGCCCGGGCCAGCACCACGGGCCACTGGGAGCTGGCCTTCAGCATCCAGAGCGAAGCCCAGACGGTGTACACGACGGGCCAAGTGACAAGCAGATTTCTCCTCTTCGCGAAGTCTCTCGGCACGAGTCCTCTCCCCTTCTCTAGTCTCCTCTTCACGTCTCTCAGATCCCACCAGACGCCTTTCACCCATCCTGTGGGGGTGGTTTTCCACAGCATGTTTAACACCGCCACCGCGTCTCTATCCACGGCGTGGCCGTGGGGGCAGTATAAAGTATGCCAACCACCGCCGTTTTTCAGCAAGGCGAAGTGTATTGGACAGACCTTGCTGTTTTTAAAGCTGGAGACGTAGAAGACCGCGGAGCCGCCCTCCGCCGCCTTTTCCTCCACAGCTCTTACGAGCTTCTTAAACGGCGTCTGCTTGACGCGGTGCCTCAGTTCTCTTTTCTTCACTTTCTCCTTCTCAAGGCCGATCATTTCCTCTTGTGGGTTTTTGCCAAGCTCCTCCGTTATAATTACGGCGGGGCTTTTCGCCACCTCGCGGGCGATTTGCCTTACCCGGCCTTCCTTACGCCTCCTCTCCCTAAGCCTCCTCGCGAATTTTCTAAACTCCCTCGTGTCTGTAACGTTCTGCCTCCTCTCCTCCTCGTCTCTCCCGGCGTATGGGTATTTCCGCTTCAGCTCTTCAAGCTTTGCGTTTCTGACAGTCTCGTATCTCTTCGCGAGTCTGCCGAAGTCAGTCCTTATCGAGTACACTGCTGGGTTTATGTACTGCCTATTCCACTGCGCCACGGCGTCTACCGTTGAGAGCAGAGTCACGCGGGCAACAGCCACCGAGTTTTCGTTTACGTCAAAGGCGATAGCCTCCGCCGGAGGCTCCCTTTCAGGCGCCACGTCGAAGACGAAGACGGCGTACCATCTGCCCCTCCGCCGCTTCAGCACCAGCGTGGACGCCAGTTCGGCGTCTTTACGCAAGACTTTCCACCAATACAGCCAGAACCTTCTATGCGGCTTTATCCAGATTTCTCTCCTCCCGCTGGGGAGGGATACGGCGATTTTGACGGGGGCGATAGCCGTCGCCGTCTTCCGGTAGCTCCAGCTGTCCTTGGCGAATCTTATCGAAACCCGCCTCACCTCTGGATGGGGTTTGTGGACTCGGCCGTCTTTCTTCAGCTTCAGAAAAGACTTGCCGGTCTCGACGCCTTGGTTTATGGCTTGCTGGGTCAGCTGGGCGGGCAGAGGGTACTGCTCTCTGAAGCGGTGGTACAGCTCGTTGTACTTCTCCTTCTCCAGTCTTCCCCTCTCGGCGACGTATGCCGCGACTTCCTCCACGATGCGGCGGTATTGTTCCTCGACGGCGTATAGCTCAGACGGCGGGCGCTCAAGCTCTACGGCAACAGCCCTCCTCACAGACTCCATGTCCTCACCTCCCCTAAAAACTTTAACGAACTGCATCCCCGCCCTAAAGGACGAGGCTTTCAATTATTTGAAAATATAAAAACTGATGGGTGGAAAAGAGGTGGTGACGAGTTGAACCCACGCGGCAAAGGTGGCGAGAGCCTGCCCAGCAGTGGCGGGCGCTGACACGTTTTTATACACCGGCTCTCCCCTCCACATGCCCATAGTGGAGGTGGGAGGCGTAAAAGTGCGGTTTATCTCATGGGCCGAGGGCATCGCGCTCAGCGAGACCCTCGCGCGGAGGATCCAAGACAGCGGTTTTAAGCCAGACGTGATAGTGGCCGTATCGAGAGGGGGGCTGGTGCCCGCCCGCATCTTAAGCGACGTGCTGGAGGTAGACGACGTGGTAACCGTCGGCGTCAAGTACTGGGGCCTCGCCCAGAGACGTGCAGAGAGGCCGGTGCTCTACCACGGAGTAGAGCCGGGGGTGATACGAGACCGGAAGGTGCTTGTGGTAGACGAAGTCGCAGACACAGGCCACACGTTGATGTTGGCAAAAAACCTCCTCGACCTCATAGGGGCGGCGGAGGTAAAAACCGCAGTGCTCCACCTAAAAACCACCAGCAGATTCACGCCGGATTACTACGCAGAGAAGATAGAAGAATGGATATGGATCTCCTACCCCTGGAGCCGATACGAAGACCTCAGAGAATTCAAAAAGAGAGGACAAGACGTCTCTAAATACGTCGAAGATATTTGTCAAAACATTTAAACCACCACAACGACTCCCTCGTGAAGAGGCTTCACCTCGCCGAAGTGTGACGAATCCTTTAAGAGCTGACTAACTATCCCACACCTGCCACAACGTCTGTACTAACTGATATCTATACAAAGAAAGACAACGATGGAGAACATATTTTAGACTCATACGCGCGTTCGGCTCGTTACACAGGATCATCCACGCCATGCTGGCGGGGCCGTGGCTCGGCATCCAGACGGGTAGTTGCGGGAGGTGCCTCATGCTGGGAGTCATGTTGCCGCTTCGAGCTACAGCTTTCACCTCTCCGTAAACTCACCGGCTTGGTGGTAAAGTAGGTAAGACGTCTTGCGGCATAACTGCGCTAGGACTCAGGTAACATCCTGTACTAAGCGACCAATTCCGCCTCCGCCCCACCATATCGTGCATGACACAGAAGGTGCCTACCTATACCAACTGATTGCCCACATTGGGTCGGTGCCAGTCTGGAACGATATATAACGACAGACAAATAAACATACACCTACACAAACTACAGCTTTGCCAGCTACATGCGACTCGATCTCGACGCACCCGGACTCCTACGACGCCATGTACAGATGAGCTTAACCCTAGTGCCCACACAGAGGGTCAAGCCCTGGCGGAGCCCCAACGCGCCCAGGGCGAATGCATTACTGTGAGAACCATTCCCCATACAGACAACACAAAATCGCAGAAGACTGACATAAGGCGTACGGTAGAGATCTACAAGATCTATGACAATGGCCATAAAGGGACACTACAACATGCGCTACCGTGTTCGTGTGTGTGACCTCATACATCGTCAACAGTAAGAACTACCACGTGAGATCCGACCGGGAGGACGTGCAGGACAAAGATGCCCACCTATATGAGGCCGACAATATCGCATGCCATCTATATTTCATAAAGACGTTGTTGCGGAAAAGCTCCGAAATCTTTTTAAGTCTCCGCGTAGGTTTTTATATGAGAGCGGGTCTGTTAATCTGTCTGCTGACGGCGTTGGCAGTCTTCGCCGTAGCGCAATTCTTGTATTACATGCCGATCGATAGCCACACGGTCTACGTCGGACATGCGCAGTTAGGCGAAGCCGTGTACACACATGGGTCCGCATTGGAGGTGGTGAACCTCCAGTCGATGTCCATAACGTTCCGCGGGGTGAATCCCGGCATGGTGGCGTCGCCGTGGCTCCCCAACGGCGCCGGCGTAGAGTACAGCTACACAAGGGCCGCGGCGCTCTTCAACACAACCGAAATAGACCCCCGCAAAGACGTCGAGTGGTATATCTACCTCCTACATTCCGCGGATATATGGGCACGTGACAACATCCTAATTGTCTACGACGTATCATATGGGCATTCCCCGGATATATGGGAACGCTTGCCCGCCGCGATTACCTATGGACTGTATGTTTCGGTTAAGTCCGGCGACGGCCCTGTGCTGGACCTCACCTGTCTGAAGGCTTGGAAAAACGGCTTCTACAACTATACGTGCCCCTCGTCGCCCAGAGCCAGGCTCAACTACGTGATGGCTTACTATGCTGTTACATACTCCAACGTCTACATCTATAAGTACGCCTTTGCTGGAGCCACCAAAAACATCACAGCCAGCGGACCCAACTACATCACTATAAGAATAGGACAGAACATCATTATAACGCTTCCCAAGTACTTCGATGTAATAACGGGGGAGAGACTTGAGGTCAATGGCACGATTGCGAACAACACCGTGGTCGACATATACGGTGCGCGCTACAACGTCACGGCTAGAGACCTCGGCACAAGGGTCTTCTGCGTGGGCTTCAACAGTCTTTTGCCCGTATTTGCTGGCATCGGCGCCCCCGACAAGTGCGTCTCTATGCCTACTCCGCCGCGGAACGTGACTGTGGGCGTGAGGCGGCACAACGCCACGGCCAGCGCTGTCGATGTTTATGTGGATGGGGAGCTGTTCCATACATTCTACGTTGACGGGCCAGACGCAGTGCTGTACACGGGGCCCTACGTCAAGCCGCTCATGGCCACCGCGGCGGCATTTATACAGCTCAACTACCCCGGCAGGACCCTCAAGCCCCTCGGCTCCGCCCTCCTCCTCATAGGCAACGACACAGTGATGCATCCGCCGAGATACGTCCTAAAAGCCATGGAGCCCGGCCAAGTAGTAATAACACCACCAGGCTCCCGTTATCCCTACCTATTCCGAGTGAATCCTGGGCTGGATGCGACTTGGGCCGATGTAGTTCTTACCTGGTCTGGGGTGCATGTCCGGCCGGGGATCATGGGGAACAACGCCACTGTCTACTCATGGCCTACTGTGCCGGTTAGGTTGTCGGGCCGTGTTGTAGAGCTTCCCTACCTCGCCATGCTCAACGCCTCGCGGCTTTGCCCGTACGGCATGGCTAGGGCGTCTGGCGAGTACTCGCCGGCAGGCGACGGGTGGATACGCGTCTTGGGACCTACCTCGGTGTACTGCACGGAGTACCCCGTGAAATTCCTCCTGCCTAACGGCACCTCAGTGGTAGCACCGGCTCCCATTAACAAGACGTTTGTCTGGTCGCCTCCCGCCATAGTCTACCCCAACGGCACCAGGCTGGAGGCAGACCCCGTCGCCGTGTTTGTAGACGGGCCAAAGACTGTGAGCGTGAACTACAGCCGTGTGTTCTACCTGGTGCAAGTCGTCACGCCTCTGGGGGTGAACAAGACATGGGCGCCTAGGGGAGTCGTGGCGAGCGCCCCGGCTGTGATACGCCTCGGCAACGGGACGCGCTGGGTTGCCGATGGCCCGGCCTCGGCGGTGGCGGAGGGGCCGCTTGTGCTGGCGCCGCGGTATAAGAGGCAGTACTTGATACGCCTAGATGCGCCAATCAACTCCACCGAGGCGTGGCTCGATGAAGGCTCCGTCTTCAGGGTGGATCTGGCGGATTCCTGGGAGCCTGGCAACGGGACGTTGTTTAAGAGGTTGCTGGTCAACGGCGTCTCGGCGAGAGAGTTCCGCGTAGACAAGCCCATGACGCTGAGGGCTCAGTACGCCGAGATCTACTACTGGGCCTCCGTCGAGACGCCAGTGAACAAGACGGTGGGTTGGGTCGCAAAGGGTACGGTGCTGAAGTTCCCCGAGGCGGTGGACTTCGGCAACGGCACCCGGCTGGTGGGCCCCAACACCTCGGCGGTGGAGGTGGACAAGCCCGTTAAAGTGGTGGTCGCCTACTCCCGGAGACAGTACTACGTCAAGATCGAAGGCGTAGAGAGGTGGGAGGGCTGGGCTGATGCGAGCTCCCTCATTCGGCTAAACGCCACCGTCGTAAACGGCGTGGTCTACACGCCGCTTGAGACCGTTGTAGTGGCCAGCCCGGGCATCTACAGGCCTCGCTTCGAAGCTACGTACAGAACTGTGGTAAGAGACGCGTTGGGTCTCCCCAACCCCCTCGGTTCTGTGGAACTGTGCAATGCCACGGCGCAGGCCGGCCTAGACGGCTCCGCTGTCGTCACGATCCATACAGACGGTCTCTGCACGCCTAAGGTGAGGACAACGCCGGTAGGTCCTTACACCATAGCCATCATCGCCCTAGCCACAGTTGCCGCTACAGCAGTAGCCTTGAAGAAGAGGAAGAAGCAAAAGTTATAGAGCTACCGCAGTCCCATCCCCTGCTTGTCTTTTATCTAGCTCCCTCTTTTATCTCCTCGTAGCCGCAGTTTTGGCAGTAGAGCCTCTCCACCACTGAGTACTTCCCGTTAGTCACCTTGGCTGTCCTCTCCACCACTCTGAGCCGGGAGAAGCAGCGGGGGCAGGTGTAGGGCCCCGGCCTGTACGCCCCAGCCGCCGACAGTATCCGCCTAACTTCATACAGCGAGAGGCCGAAGGCGCGCGCCGTTTCCCTCAAGGAGGCGCCCGACTTGTACATCTCCACAACGGCTTGGGCAATGTCGCTCTTCTTCTCGGCCACGTTCCAGATCTTGCCCACCGCCCTCGCCCGCTCCAGCGCAGTCCGCGTCCGTTGCCGTATGAACTCCCGCTCCATGGTGGCGACGAAGGCCAACACGGCGCGGAGGAACTGGCGGTACACCCCGTCGAGGCTCTGCAGGGCCTGCTCCCGCTCCGAGGCAGAGACCACCACGAGGCCGAGCTTGTTCTCCACTAGGTCCAGCAGGGCGAAGAGCTCCTGGAAGGACCTCACAAGTCTCGATATCTCGTAGACGAGGAGCACCTTGGGCTGAGGCGTCAGCTTCGGCGCCTCTGACATCAATTGTTTAAAAGCCGGCCTCTCCCAGGGCGCCACGGCGCCGGAGACGCCGACGTCAACGTAGTGGCGGACGATCTCGATGCCCCGCTCCCACGCCCACTTCTCCAGGAAGACCCTCTGGTTTTCCGGGTCCTGGTCCTCGGTAGAGACGCGGATGTAGGTGACTG
>WYEI01000131.1 GCA_009903905.1 Pyrobaculum sp.
GTGGTGGTTTGCTGGGGGGTGGGGGTTGGGGTTGTGAAGTGTACGTAGAGGACGTAGGTTAGTGAGGCACCTGCGGCTATCAATATGGCGAGGGCTATGATAACCGCGTAGTTGCCCGCCGGGGTCATAACGCCCCGTTGATGTGTTCCACGAGGTTTTTGAGGCCGTGTAGATCCACGGCTCTTTCGGCGTCTACCGCGTTTAGGTTGAGGGTGAGGGGGGTCACCGCCACGTTGCCCTCCTTCAACACGACGTAGATGTCTGTGTCTTGCTCGGGCTCAAGGTCTTTGCCGTATAGCCAGAAGTAGTGGACGCCCCGCGGGTCCGTGCGTTTCTCCACAAGTTGCGCATACCTCAGTTTAGCCGCCCTGACGAGACGCGCTGCGAGTCCTCCTCTGAGTCTGCGGGGGAAGTTTATGCTGATGACGTCTACACCGGCGGGCATGCCGCGTCTCAACACATAGTCGGCGGTGGCCCTAACCACGGCGGCCATCACCCGCAACGTCTCGGCATCGTTGAGGACTTCGTCCCAGCTTTCTATATGGGCCGAGTAGGCCACGGCGGGGATCTCCAGGAGGGCGGCTTGAAAAGCGGCTCCGAGGGTGCCTGAGGAGAGTATGACCTGGAGCGAGGTGTTATCGCCTAGGTTTATGCCCGACAGCACCAAGTCGTATCTCCTGCCGAGGCCCAGCGTGGCGAGATACACCGTGTCCGACGGGGTGCCGGAGGTGGCCACCGCCCTGAAGCCGCATATATCCACCTCGTACATCCTCAGGGGCTTGTGTAGAGTTATGCCAAGCCCCGTCGCCGACTTGGGCGACTCAGGCGCCACCACGTCAACCTCGCCGAGCCCCGAGGCGAATTGATGCAGGAGGCGAAGCCCCGGGCTGTGGACGCCGTCGTCGTTAGTGACCAGAATCCTCACAGGAGAGGAGAAGCGGGGATATTTATGGGTTAGCCACTAGACGAGCTGAAGCTCGATCTTAACGGTGTCGGGCACGCGAATAGTCATCAGACGCCTCAGCACCCTCTCGGAGGCCTCCACGTCTATGAGGCGCTTAGATATGCGGAGCTCCCAGTGGTCGTAGGTGTGGTAGCCCTGGCCAGACGGGGCCCTCCTCACCGTCAACATGAGCCTCCTCGTGGGAAGTGGTATGGGGCCCCTCACCTGCACGCCCATCTTCTTCGCTAAGTCCACAATCTCCCTCGCCACTTGGTCCACATCTGCGGGGTTGGTGCCGTATAGCCTAATCCTCACCCTTCTCTTAGCCGCAAGAGACATGAAGACCCCACGAAAAGAGGGTATATAAACCTTACCGCCGCAGACGCCGCACAGAGGAGGCGCCGAGACGACTGGGAAGGGGGACGCACCAGCGGCGACGGTCCCCCCATGTGCCTGACAGGTCGGGGTACGCACGATGGGCGTCGCCATGTGTCCAAAGGCCTGGGGGGCAAGAACCTTGAGGGGTTGTGAAGCCCCGTGGGCGGAGCTACCGGGGGTTCACAGCCAAGCAGGCGAGGAGAGGGTCCATAGAGAAGACGGCGGACCGCGCCAAGGCGCACGGCGTCAACGTTGCGATCAGCTTCGGGTTCGATTCAAATAACATCGGCGACTACAATCGCTACATATGGCATGGCGGTATTTATAGAGCCTAAGCCAGCCGGGGTGAAACACGCAATAGGGTTGAATAACCGCTAAGCCGCGGGCAACGGCTTGCGTGTGTAGGTGTGGCAAAACTTTAAATTTATTGTATAGGGGGGCGTATGAGGGATTTGGTGGTGTTTTTGGCGGTGTCTTTTGGGCTGGCGGCGTTGTTAGATTTCTGGTTTCTTTCTGTTAGGAGTAGCGTGGCGGATCTGTATGCGCTTGCTCTGTATGGATCTATATGGGGTTTGCTTCGGATGTATGCGCCGACTGCGGGCGCCCTCTTGGCGATTAAGGCGTCGCGTAGAAGCGTGGTAGAGGGGCTGAAGGCGTATCTGGGGCTTGGGAGGCGTGCCTTGGTCTACTTCTTGCTGGCGCCTCTTGTCGTGTATCTGGCCGTGGGTATATATCTGGCCATGGGGTTGGCCGTCGGCGTCGTGGACTTGGGGAGGCCCGTGAAGGTTATTGTGGAAGAGACCGAGCGGGCTGTAGGGCTTAGGCTCGCGGAAGACGTTGCGAGGCTTGCGTTGGTGGTGCAGATCCCCTTCGCCTACGTCGCAGCCTTGTCCATAAACGCTTTTTTCGCCTTGGGTAAGGAGCTGGGGTGGAGGGGCTACCTATACAGGAGGCTGGGCTCTCGGCCCGATCTGAGAACAATCTTCGTCGTCGGCGTTGTGTGGGGCTTGTGGCACGCCACCGCCATCGGGTTGCTGGGTCACAACTATCCTCAGCTGAGGTGGGCTGGGGTGCCCCTCTTCGTTCTCTACTGCGTGTTGCTATCCGCGTTTATGTTGCGGCTGGTGGCCGCGGCAAAAAGCGTGCTTCCCGCCGCCTCATTCCACGGCGCGGTGAATGCGCTGTGGAGCTTGACAGTGCTTTTCACGGCGGTGGAGGGGGCGGCTGGGGAGGCGCTCGGCGGGCTGGGCGCCCTAGGCCTAGCCGCCTTAGCCACGACATTGATTCTTCTAATAGCAGTAGGCAAATCGCCGAGGGGCGCTGGGCTGTATAGAATTAATTAAGTATTTATACGATCCCGTGTCTCGCAGTCATGAGTTTCAGCAGGCCGCCTAACGGCGTCTACTGGATCAAGACGCCTGTAGAGCTTAGGGCATTTATCAACCTTTTGAAGAAGTTTAGGGGCTACGCCACTACGCTGATTACCCTCTATATTAACTCGGAGAGGCCCATTCCCGACGTTGTTAACCTGCTCCGTAGCGAGTGGTCAACCGCCGCCAACATCAAGGACAAAACCACGCGGAGCCACGTCCAGGACACGCTGGAGCGCATAATCAACAACCTCAAAGGCGAGGCCAAGGCGCCGGAAAACGGCATGGCCGTGTTCGCCGGGTTCCACATGATCAACCAAGGCAACTACGAGTGGGTTTACTACGTGGTGGTGCCGCCGCAGCCCATCTACACCTTTAAGTACATCTGCGACACGGCGTTTCACACCGAGATTCTGGAGGAGGAGCTCCGCGCAGGTGTGGTCTACGGCATCGTGGTGATTGAGCGGGGCGAGGCGGTCATCGCCTTGCTGAAGGGCGGCCAGTGGGAGGTGGTGAAGACCGTGGAGTTCTTCGTGCCGGGTAAACACAGCGCGGGCGGCCAGTCGGCGAACCGCTACAAGCGCCAGACGGAGCATCTAGCGGAGGCCTTCTACAAGGTGGTCGCGGAGGAGGTGAACAAGATCTTCCTCCAGATACCGACGTTGAAGGGCGTCATAGTGGCGGGGCCTGGGCCGACTAAGGAGGACTTCCTGGAGGAGGGCGGTCTGGACTACCGGCTCAAGGACAAGGTCCTCGCCGTGGTGCCTGCCTGTTGCGCCAACGAATACGGCGTGGTGGAGGCGATTAAAAACGCCCAGGAGCAGCTAAAAGAGAGCGAGTACGTCCACGCCAAGGAGGTCATGGAGAGGGTGATGTACTACGCCGTCAAGAAGAGCGACTACATCGTATACGGGCGAGACAGGGTGTTGAAAGCCCTAGAGATGGGGATGGCCGAGGCGGTGGTTGTGGCTGAGGAGCTGGGAGAAGACGTGGTGCTGGAGGTGATAATGAAGGCGGAGGAGAAGGGCGTCAAGGTTGAGGTCGTACCCCGCGGCGTCGAGGAGTCGAAAACCCTCATGCAGGCCTTCGGCGGCTACGTCGCACTGCTCTCCACGCCTGTGTGGGTGCTGGAACAGCAGATCCAGACGCAGGCCGCCGAGGCGCAGTAGCCCAGCTGACGAAGGCCGAAACGGTAGTTGCGACAGGTGGCGCCGCCTAAGGGGCGGGACAGCTGTCCTCGTTCTGCCTCTGCCGGCGTCTACAGCCTCGCGAGGAACGTATCCACGTCTATAGCCGCGGGGGATTTCCTCAGAAGTTCGCGGTCTTGCGTGACGAGCGAGAGGCCCAGCGTCTCGGCCACGTAGGCGTAGCTCGCGTCGTAGAAAGTCAAGTCTCTCTCCACGGCGACCTCCAAGACCTTCTCTAGAGGAGGGTCGTCCAGCATCTTCAGACTAGACAACACCCGCGAGAGGGCTCCGGCGGCCTCCGGCCACGGTAGCCTCCCCGCCCTAGCCTCCTTCCACAACGCGTTCCCCACCTCATACACGGTCAAGTGGAGAATGGCAAGCTTCTCCCTATGTCCTACCCACGTGCGGTAGTGGGCAACCAGCCCGTACAAAGCGGAGGCGTCCAGCAGATACTCAACGTTCATCTCTAGATTTACGCACCGCGTCTACCCACTCCTTCTCGGATATGCGGGAAAAGAGGCTTTTCAGCTCTTCGAGAGCCTTGACGAGCTCTTCTTCTTCCCTCCTCCTTATGGCCTCCTCAAGCGCCTTCTCCACCACCTCCCTCACGTCTATCCCGAGCTCCCTTGCTCTTCTCTTCAACTCCTTCCTAATCCTCACGCTTATCACCGTAGTAGACACATACAAATACAGACATACGTATATAAACTTGTCGTATACGAAAATCTGCATACGATATAACAGTATACGCTGACTTCTCCTGGGCTTCCCCTTGGCGGAGGGACGCCACCATCTTGCCTACCTTTCCGTAGGCGGGCCTATGGCCGGCGTTGTAGGCCTGCTAGAATGGACTTGTTGCATCTTCAACGAAGTTGAAATTCTACATCTCGGCGTGCCTTATATGGACGGATGTTGCCGTGGGTGAGGTAATGTTGAAACACCACGCCTAACCTGCCAGGTCTCCTCGTCCCGAGTAGGCGAATCAACCCCGACAGTATCCTCACGAGAGTGGACTTCCCCTAGCCGTTTACGCCATACATCATAGTCAAGCCCAACCACGAGACTAACGCCACGAGGCACCCACCTACGGAACACCGCTTCCAGACCTCTACAAGCTCCATCCGATCTTGGCTGTGGAGGAGATAGAAATTCTACGCCCGGGCCCTCGGCGTGGGTTATCCTCAGCAACTCCTTTCTATGATTTAACAATAGGAAAAATTTAAGCTCACATCATCGTCTATCTACGGCCAGCCGAAGGAAGCCGTGAGGAAGACAAATCCCATCATTCCGCTGCCCATTGTACTCGCCGTCTGGACTTCGCTCAGGGCGCTAAAGGCCGGCGACAAATGGCCCGCGGTGCTGGCCCGGGCCGCCCCCACGACCCCCACCCAAGGCGCCGATGAAGACGGGACGAGGGAGCCTCCCCACGGGGCACCTGCCCTCGGAGAGGAGGTCAGAGTTGGATGACTACGTCTGCGACTTCTTCAAATTCGCCTAGGTGGGAGGTGACGATGATTGTGGGGACTATCGACGTGAGTCCTCTTACCAGCTCCACAATTTTTCTTCTGTGTTCTTCGTCTAGGTGTTCCGTGGGTTCGTCGAACATCATAAAGGGGGCTTGTCCGAGGAGGGCCCTCGCCAGGGCCACCCTCAGCGAGAGGGCGGCGAGGTTCTGCTCCCCCAGCGACAGGAGGCCGTGGTCTATGGGGCCTGTGGGGGTGTTGACGCGGATTACGTACCTCCCGTCTGTCTCGACTAGCTGGAGCGATTTAAACGCCTCTTTGTGTCTGAGGCGGAGGAAGACGGCGTTTAGCTCCTCATTTATGGCCTTGAGCAACGTCTGACGCATCAAAGGCTTGAGCTCGCCGAGGACGACTCTTATCTGCCGCGCCGAGGCGAGGGCCTTGTCGAGCCTCTCAGCCTCTGACTTGGCCTTCTCCAGCTCGCCTGCTAAGGCGGTCAGCTCCTTCTCCGTCTCAGCTATCTGCCGCCTGAGCTCAGCCGCCACAGACCTCGCGGCGAGGTACTCCTCGTGTCTTGTCTTAAGCGCCGCGTACTCCGCCTCCAGCCTCTTCAACGCCTCTGCGGCCGCGGCCAGCTCCGCCTCCAGTTCCCCCAGCCTCTGGTTCACCTCTTGTATCTTCCTCTCTGCCTCGGCCTTACGGGCCTTCAGCTCCTCCAGCCGCCTCGCCACCTCTGCCTCCCTAGCCGCCTGCGCCGAGAGGTACGCCCGCCTCCTCTCCACCTCCTTTTTCTTCTGGTATAGGGCCTCCAGCTCGGCCAGCCTCCTCCGCGCGGATGGGAGGTCTAGAGCCAGGTGGGGCTTGTAGCTGTGGTAAAGTCTGTCCAGCTCCTCCAGCCGTCCGACCTCGGCCTTGAGCTGGGCTATGAGTTTCGAGAGGCGTTCCTCCTCCTTCTCCAGGCCCAGCACCTCCAACTCGTGCCGCTGGACGGCGTCTCTAGAAAGCGGCGACCCACACACCGGACACCGGCCGCCCTCCGCCCGCTGGGCCAGACGGAGCACGTCGCGTAGAAGAGCAAGCCGCGTCTTCACCTCTCCATGTCTCCTACTCGCCTCCTCCAGCCTCCGCCGGGCCTCCTCAAGAGACCTGGGGTCGTAGCTCCTCACCTCGGGGGGGATCCTCTCCGCCGTAGCCACCGCCTGCCGAAGCTCGAAATACTCCTTCTCCACGTCGCCCACCTCGGGAAGGCTTTTCAACTCCTCCGCCGCCTTCCTAATAGCCTCCAGCTCAGCCTCCAGTTGCTCCACGTCTTTCTCGGCGCTGAGCGCCAGCTGAGCCGCCTCCTCCAGCTTCTTCTCCAGCGCCTCCCTCTCCTTGGCCAGAGAGGCGTACCGCTCCCTAAGCTCCAGGTAGCGTCTCTCCACCTCTCTAAACCGCGCCGCCGCCTCCTCCAGCTCCGCAGCCCTCTTCTCGGCCTCCTCCAGCCTCCGCCGCAAGTCGTCCAGCCTGCTCCTCAACACGGGGAGCCTCTTCTCCAGCTCCTCCAGCCGGCCGCCTGCCCGT
>WYEI01000181.1 GCA_009903905.1 Pyrobaculum sp.
ATTAGCGACATGACGCTTCCGCTGAAGATGTCGCGGGCCTTGAAATACAGGTCCCAGACGTAGCTACCGAAGGTGTAGACCTTCCACGCCCCGAGGACAGCCGGCATTATGACCTCGCCCATGGCGAAGAGGAAGACCAATATGAAGGCGGCGGCGACGCCCGGCATAGACAGCGGGAGCTCCACCCTGAGGAAGGCCTGTAGCCTGGAGGCGCCGAGGACCCTCGCCGCGTTCACCGGGGACTCGCTGAGCTTCTCAATGGCGGCGTAGAGGGTGAGCAGGGCGTAGGGCAGGTACTCGTACACCATGCCCAGCAACACCCCCGCGGCGGTGCCCCACAGCGCCAATCCGGTATACTCCTTAACTATGGCGAAGAGCACCAACAAGGAGTAGGCCTTCAGCAGTGTCCCAACCCAGAGGGGGGCCGTGACCAGGGCGAACTCCAGCTCAGACCCCCACTTCGCTAGGTAATACGCGGCGGGGTACGCCACGGCGATAGACACCACTGCGGTGAGCGCCGCCAGGAGAAACGTGGTGGTCACCATGGATAACGACGGCATCTTGAGCTCGCCCCCGCCGGTTACGTAGTACCCCAGGGCGAGAAACGGGATGTAAAACAGCAGTACGACGGAGGCGAAGGCGACTAGGGCGACCCTCCGGATCATTCCTCCACGAAGTAGACGTCTTTTGCGTCGAAGCCGAAGTCCACCACGTCTCCGACTGAGATGGGGGTCTCCAGGTCCACGTAGGACTTGAATATATGGCCGTTGCTCTGTATCTCCACCTTGAGGTAGTGCCACAGGAAGGTTACGTCGATCACCTGCCCCCTGAACTTATATGTGGGGTTGTTGCCGATGACCACATCCTCGGGCCGCACCACCGCGTAGCCGCCCCTCCCGGCGCCTAGAAGCGAGGCAGGTATGATGTTGGCCTCGCCGAAGAACTCCGCCACGAACCTGTTCTTCGGCCTCTTATACAGCTCCACCGGCTTCCCCACCTGCACTATCTCCCCAGCCTTCATCAACGCCACCTTGTCCCCGATCTCCACCGCCTCAAACCTGTCGTGCGTCACGTAGATGAGGGTGAAGCCAAGCTTGTTGTGCAGGATCTTCAGCTCCTCCAGAAGCCTGTTCTTAATGTCGAGGTCTATGTGGCTGAAGGGCTCGTCGAGGAGGAGGACCTCCGGCTCCACCACCAGCGCCCTGGCGAGGGCAACCCTCTGTTGCTGGCCGCCGGAGAGCTGGTGCACCCGCCTGCTCATAAACTGCGCCGGGTCCAGCCGAACGAGCTCAAGAGCCCACACAACCCTCTTCCTCACCTCCTCGTCGGGCAGATGCCTAAGCCTAAGCCCAAACGCCACGTTTTCAAAGACGTTTAGGTGGGGGAAAAGCGCGAGGTCTTGAAACAGCATCGAGATCTTCCGCCTGTCGGGTGGGAGGTAAGTCACGTCCTTCCCACCGATGTACACCCTGCCGCTCGCCACCGGCGTCAGCCCCGCGACGGCCCTGAGCAATGTGGACTTCCCCGAGCCCGAGGGGCCGAGGAGGACAAGCCCCTCGCCGGCCTCCACGTGGAGGTTTATGTTTTTCAACGCTAAAAAATCGCCGTATTTCACCGCGACGTCTTTAAGCTCCACCGAAAGCCCCACGCACCCCCCAAATATACAGTATAAAAACTAAATTCCGGTAATACCTCTCCCCGCCGCAACTTACAAGTTTAGTCAAAACTGTTATAAAGATCTTGAAAAAGCAATGCTATGAACTGGGGAAGACTCCTTCTAGTAATTGGTTCACTGCAGTTTATAATTGCAATGCTCGTGGCGGAGCAACTATATCCAGGCTACAACCCGCTACATAACTACATAAGCGACCTAGGCGCCTTGAGGGCCCCGACCTCCACGCTGTTTAACACAAGCGTCTTCCTACTCGGCCTCCTGGGCCTGGCCGCCGCATATCTCCTAAGGGCTGAGCTGGGCCGGCTGGGGGCGGCCCTCCTCGCCGTGGCTGCAGTCGGCGCCATGGGGGTCGGGATATTTCCCGAGGACTACGGGGCGCCGCATGGGATCTCGGCGCTCGTAACGTTCCTCTTCGGCGGAATTGCCGTGATGATAATGGGTGCTAGGAGGGGCGGGGTGTATAAGCCCCTTGGCATCGCCATGGGGGTCACCGCATTGGCGGCTTTGGCGCTTTTTGTGCCCAGGGTACAGACGCCGCTGGGCATCGGCGGGGTGGAGAGGCTAATCGCGTACCCAATCCTTATATTCTTCATACTCTACGGCTTAAGTGGCAAAAAAGCTGGTTAAGGTCGTCGCGGCGATTCCTCAGGGCCACCGCCACCTGAGGATGGCCCTCTTTTTTGACGACGGGGAAGTGGTGGTGCTGACGGAGGCGCTTGCCGCCGGCCTGGCCCGCGCCTACATAGACGTGGCGGCGCACCCCACGAGGAGGGGAGTCGTTCTCTGCGTACAAGAGATACAGGGCAAGCCTGGCTACGCCAAGTCGCAATTAATCGAGTGCGGAGACGAGGAAGAGGCGGCAAAAGAGATAGAAAACCTCCTAAAGCCCGCCGACTAGAGAATCGGAGGCCTGCAGAACACAAGCCGCGCAGAGGCCGTCTTTTTCACCTCTTCCGGATTAGCAGAGCCCGCAGTAGGCCTCCGCAGTGCTTGTTCTACGTTTAGCAACTGGGCGGCCCCTCTCTTTATCTGCTCAGCCACCTGGAAGTAGGCAGTGCGGAAGGGAGTCCCCCCAAGCGCGATGGCCTCCGCGGTGTCTGACGACGTAGCGTAGTACCTCTCGGCGTCTTGTCTAGACTTGGCGCAGTTGAACTTCATCTTTTCCAGAAAGTCGGTAAACACCTCGAGTCCCTCCTCTGCAATTCTCAAAACAGCCCAGAGATGCCGCGTGGCCTCCTGGAGGTCGAGGCTGTAGCCCATGCCTATCTTCGCCGCCACGGCGTGCAACGCCACGAGGTGCCCCAGCGCCTCCGAAGCCCTAGCCCTAAACACCTCAAGCGTTACGAGGTTGCGTTTATGCGGCATGATGCTACTCGTCGAGACGTGGTCGTCTGGCGCCTCCACATACCCCACCAGGTGGCTGTTCCACCTTATGAAGTCGTCCACGGCCCGCGACAACTCGGCCAGGAAGGAGACCACGACGGAGGCCAGAGTCAACGCGAAGAGCCTCCCCCCAGAGGCGTAAAGGGCGTTCTCCACCACGTCCTCGAAGCCAGCCAGCTTCGCAAGCCTCCGCCGGTCGATGGGAGTCTGGACTCCGCCCGCAGGCCCTGCGCCGAGGGGAGAACGTTTCAGCAAATCCTCCACGGCCTTAAGCACGTGGAGGAACTCGGCCGTAGCCTCGTCCACCGCCAGTAGGTAGTGGCCGAAGGTTATGACCTGCGCGGGCTGGAAATGGGTGAAGCTGGGCATGACGCAGTCCGCGTACTCCAAAGCCCTCTTCGCCAAGACGCATCTAAGCCTCTCCGCGGCCCGCCGCAATTTCCCAACACGCCGGAGAGCCGCCAGCCTAATCGCGGCGGCGACGTGGTCGTTACGCGACCTCCCAAGCCCAACCCAGCCCCCGACCTCCTCCCCCAGTCTGTCTATAAGCCACTTCTCCAACGCCTCGTGCACGTCTTCAAACCCGCCTTTGACGAGTTCGGCGGGGTCCACCTCTTTAAGCGCTTTAAGGATCGCCTCAGCCGCATCCTGCGGCACGGCGCCTACCTCGGCGAGGTGTTTCACATGCGCCTCCATCACCTTCACCACCTCCTCGGCGATCTCCACGTCGTCTTGAAGGCTGGACGTGTACCGCCTCACCAGCTCCCCGCCTCCGCCTATCCAAGAACGGTAGAAGCCCATCGACCTTTACGTGATTTCTATTCTTTCTGTTAAAAGCTCTGTGCCGCATCTCGGGCAGCAGTAAGTAATTACGACGTACCGCCTAGTTTGATTCTTGCGGTTGCACTCCACGGGTTTCACTGGCCTCTTGCAGTTGGGACACACCACGGTTCGTTGCCCCATCGCCTGCTAGAAAAATGTATATTATAAAACCCTTACCCACTTATATAGACTATAAATTGTTGCCCTTACGGCGGCGGAGAGCAGTGAGGGAATGTAGACTCCACATTTCGATAAAGCCTCTCGCCTCCTCGTCGGTGGGATACCACCCTGCGCTGTAGTCGGCCAGCTCCTTGCTGTAGCCCCCGAAGGGCGACTCGCGGCCTACTACCCACAGGTTGCCGCGGTAGAGCTTAACCCTCACCTCGCCGGTGGCCCATCTCTCCATCTCCTCTGCCGCCTTCTCCAGCGCAACCCTCAGCGGCTCCACCCACAGCCCTTGATACACAAGGTCGGCCCACTGCGGGTCGAGGACGTGGTGCTTGAACCTAAGCTCGCGCGGGGTCAGGACAAGCTTCTCCAGATCACGGTGGGCGTGGTAGAGAATTACGGCTGCCGGCGCCTCGTACACCTCCCGGCTCTTGAACCCGACGAGTCTATTCTCTATGTGGTCAACGCGGCCCACCCCGTTTACGCCGCCTATATGGTTCAGCGTCGCCACCAGCAAGGCGAGGTCCATCTTCTCGCCGTTGAGAGACGCCGGTAGGCCCCTCTCGAACCCTATCGTTAGGTAGGTGGGCTCCGCCGGGGCCTTCTCCGGCGTGACGGTCCACTTAAAGGCGTCCTCCGGCGGCTCCGCCATGGGGTCGTCCAGAGGACCGCCCTCGATGGATCTAGACCACAAGTTGTCGTCTATGCTGTATCTCTTGTGTTCTTCGCCTATGGGGAGGCCGTGGCGGCGGGCGTACTCGACCTCCTCCGACCTGGTCATGCCCCATATCCTCGCTGGGGCGATGATTTTTAGGTCAGGCGCCAGCGCCTTGACGGTAACGTCGAACCTCACCTGGTCGTTGCCCTTAGACGTGGAGCCGTGCGCCACGGCATCAGCGCCGACACGCCGCGCCACCTCCACCACCTTCTCTGCAATAAGCGGCCTAGCCAAGGCGGTGCCGAGGGGATAAAGCCCCTCGTACATGCCGTTCATCAAGACGGCGCGGGATATGTAAACATCGGCGAACTCCCGCTTGGCGTCTACATAGAAGTGCTGGGCGGCCCCCGCCTTGTAGGCCCTCTCCTCCACCTTGGAGAAGTCCTCCTCCTGCCCGACGTCTACCGTGACGGTGTAGACCTCCGCGCCGAACTTCTCGGTGAGCCACTTAACGGCTACTGTCGTGTCTAAACCGCCTGAGTAGGCGAGGGCGATCTTGCTCGCCCCGATTTACTCGCCATAGTCCTCCACGTCGCCCTTGAACTCCTCAAGCGTCGCGGACCCTCCCTTAAGCCTCACTATATACCTGGCGCCGCAGGTGGGACAGCTGGCGATTTCCCCGTCCATGACGTCTTCAGGCAGTTCAAACTCTGTTCCGCACACCTTACACTGCACCACCAGTTTTTGTGTTGCCATATGGGAGAGACCTAACTAGTATAAAAACTTTTTCCCACTAATACTTCTTTATAAACATTTACGATGAACTATATGTTTTTTACTATATGAGTTCCAGCCCCGTTAAGCGCCGCGTCTATGGGCGACTCCGCGAGGCCGTTTGCAATCACCACCTCCACGCCGAGCTTAGCCGCCTCAGCCGCCATGAGAAGCTTCCTCTTCATGCCTCCCCTCACCTCCTCGCTCCTCGAGAGAGCCTCCGCCTCCTCCGCCGTGAGCCGCGGCACCACCCGCCCGCCAATCAACACGCCGTCTACGTCGCTCAGCAGAAGCAACCTCTCCGCCCCAACCCTCTTGGCCACGTCGAAGGCCAGCTGATCCCCGTCTACGTTTAGAAGCTCGCCGCGTTCAGACACGGCGATGGGGGCAACCACCTTGAGAGGCGGCGGCTTCAGCTTCTCCGCGGCCACGTCGGTAATCCTCCCCACGTACCCCCCGTCCACCACCCTCTGCCTCCCCCTCTCGTCCACCACCAGCACCTTCTCCTTGCGCTTAGCCCTCACCACGCCGATGTCTGCGCCGGTGAGCCCCAGCGCCTCTACCCCCAGGGCGTGGAGCGCCGATACGATCTGTTTGTTGATCCATGACATGGCCATGACGAATACCTTAAGCGTCTCCCAGTCCGTGTAGCGGCTCACGACGCCGCCTGGGTGGGTGAGGAACCTCGGCTCCACCCCCATGCGTTTAAGTAGCTCGTTGACTAAGCAACCGCCGCCGTGTACCACCACGGATCTGTCTGCGTATTTCGGCAGGTTCTGAACCACCTTCGTCAAGTCCTTGCAAGCCACCGAGCCGCCGATTTTTATGACGATCATAGCGGCGCCAGGGGGATCTGCCTAAGCCCCTCCACCTCGGGGAACCCCATGGCTATGTTGAAGGCCTGCACCGCCTGCCCAGAGGCCCCCCGCACCAAGTTGTCTATGGCGGCGAAGGTGACGACGCGGTTGAGCCGCGGGTCCAGCTCGAAACCCAGGTCCACGAGGTTTGTGCCCAGGACGTACTTCACGTTGGGGTACCGGGAGATGCCCAGCCTGTCGCGGACGATCCGGATGAACTTGGAGTCGCCGTAGAGGGCCCGGAAGTACCTCCACATGTCAACCTCCGCGGGTAGCGCCTCAGCGTAGACGTGGCCCGTGGCGAATATGCCGCGGACTAGATCCACGGCGTGGGGCGTGAAGGCCACCTTCACCCGCCTCCCAGCCAGCCGGCTCAGCTCCTGCTCAATCTCGGCGATGTGGCGGTGGTGCACAGGCTCATAGGGCCTAACCACGTAGGTCCTGAAGCTGTGTAGGTCAACCACCGAGCCCTCGGCGCCGGCGCCGCTGGACCCGATCTTGGCGTCTACCACAGGCGGCACGTCGCGGAT
>WYEI01000074.1 GCA_009903905.1 Pyrobaculum sp.
TGATAGTTTTCGGCTATGTTCCGTTTTCTCTACTCTATGTACCTGTTTTTGTTCTAATTCATGAGGGGTTTTTTGATTTTTTGTATAGTTGGTCTCTGTTCTTAATTTATTTATTCTTTTTATTTCTGACTGTATTAATACTTGAGTTTTCGAATATTTTACGTGTGCCTATTTTCTCTTTAATTTTTAAGGAGAGGCGTTGTACGCGGCGGTTTCTGCGGCTGGTGTGTATCTTCGAGGCGCCAAAAACCGGGCTGGAGGGTCTCGGCGGCACGGCATTCTTCAGCATTTTCTTCGCGTCGGCGGCTATCTGGCGGCCTGAGGCGTATCGCCACGAGATGCAACATGTAAAAGACGGCGTTGTTGCCTCTCTGTTAATCAGCGTCGGCGCCGCCGTGTATCCTTTCGCCGTTTTCGTGTTGAGGGGCGTAAGTAACGTGTATCCCCCTGACGCTTTTCCCCTCGTTATAGTGTTGTTTGCCTGGGCTATTCTCTGGCTTCGTCTAGTCTGGCTCATGTTAGAGTTCAGGGCTTATAGGTATGCCGACGGTCTCTCGTTTAGAGAAACACTGCAGAAGCTGACGCTGTATGCAGTTGAGAAGAAGTTTGGAAATACGGTGTTTCAAGTCGCTGTAGCGACGTTGGCGGCGTACTGGGGGTTAAGTGTAGTTAACGCTTTGCTCAAAAGCCCTCCGGCCTGCTTTTATCACTTCATTGTTGTCTTCGCCGTCTCTGCGGCGACGCCTGTTGTGCTGGCTGTGGTTGTAGGCTGGGCTTTAGACGTCTTCACCCGGAGGCTCTTCGGAGAGGCGTTAGGCAAGTTCCTCTTCGCCACCTTCGTCGCCGGCGCCGTCTTTTACCCGTTGCTGGGCGTATTCACGTCATTTCTCTTCTCCTGGGCTATGTTCGGCCGGGCGAGTGACGCCGCGGCGGCAACAGCGATAGTGGCGCTTTCTCTATTCGCCGTAATGCTTCCAGGTCTGATATGGACTTCGGTATTACCGCTTTGATTGCTCTGAACAACATGCTTCTGGCCTTCTTGATCTGGGTTCTTCCGCGTGGGTACTCCGCAGTGGTGTTGGCTGTGGCTTTGGTGCAGGTGGCTTTCTTCGGCTTTCCTCTTGTTGTACATGCCGAGCCGAGGTTTTGGTTGTTTTTGCTTCTTGAGGCTGGGGGTTACGTGGCGGCGTTTTTCAGGCGGCGGTGGTTTGTATTGCTTATCCTGGCGGGCGCAGTGGTGGAGGTGTGGCCATGGCTTCAGTAAAGGCTTATCTAGCCGCCGGCGCTGTGGCTGGCGTGTTGGCTGGGGCGCCGCTGGCGGTTGTAGTTGTTGTTACGGCTGTGCCTGAGGCTGAGGCTGTGCCGAAGATCGCAAAAGAGGCGGGTGTGTCGGTGGAGAAGGCCCGTATCCTCTACAAAGCGGTGTTGTTTGGAGCGGCGGTGGGGGTGGGGTTTGTCATGTTTATTTCGTGGCTTCTCGCGGCGCTTCTCTGGCGGCTTCTTGAGCCTAGGGTTGATCTGCCGCGGCTTCTGCTCTTCGTCACGCCGGGTTTCTTAGCCGCCGCCGTCTTCCTCGCCCTAGCCTTCTTCCAAGCAGAACCAAAAGACGTGGCGCTAATCACGGCCGCTACCCTCGCCGCCTCGCCAGTATTCCAAAAGCTGAAGGAAAGATGGGAAAAGGCTAAATAGTGAGTAAATGTATACATGATGCCTAGGCGCCTAATCCTCCTTCTCTTCTCCGCCGTCTTGCTCTCGGCGCAGGGCGCAGTTTTTCAGCCGGCTGTGGACTTCCTTTTCCTCGGTGCGCAGTGGGTTGACGTGCCGAAGTTTCCGGGGGACTTCGGCCTGCTCAAGCTCTCGTTCTTTCTGGCGGATCAGCATGTGGATGTCTCAGTGTCGCTGAGCCGTTGCGGCCTGTATGCAGAGCCTGTGCGGTCGCTGTCTGCAGGCCCCGGGGTTTACGAGGCGATCCTCAAGGTGAGGGCCGACAGGCTGGGGGTTTCTGAGGGGTGCACCGCGGTGTTTAGGTCGCGCTACGTGTATAAATCCGGCGCCCTCTCCGGCGGCGTTGAGAAGGTGGAGTACGCCGAGGTGTACATCCCGCCTTACCCCTCGCCGCAGGTGGCCGCCGTGGGCGGCTTGACGATCGGCGTGAAGGGCAGGGTTCTGTTGCGGCTGTGGGACTCCTTCCGCTACAACGGCACTGTGGAGGTGTCGGCGGTGGGGGCGAGGCTGTATGGCCCTGTCACGTTCCGCGGCGACCTCGGCAACTTCACGGCCCCGCTGGAGGTGGCGCCGCTGGACTTCTCCGCCTCGCTGACAGTCACCATACGGACAAGGGATGCCCTGGGCAGGGAGGTGGTTGTGGCGCGGCAGGTGCCGCTTTCTGTAAAGCCCCGGCCCACGCCTATAGTAGTTGTGGAGCATCGGCAGTGGGTCCCCTCGGGTTGCTCCAGCGTAGGTCTGCGCGTCATGTACCCCATGCCGGTCAACGGCACGGTATATGCAATGCACACCTCGGCCCCGCTGGAGAGGGGCGAGACGTATATCTGGCCCAAGGTCTGTGCCGACGGCCCCTACATCGTAATCCCCGTGACCGTCCAGCTGGATACAGGCGCGGTGGATAAGGTGGAGCTCCAGCTCCCGGTGTATCAGACACAGCCCACGCTCAGCGTGTCGGCCGAGCCGACGGTCCTCGTTATGAACGACATAAACAAGGTGGTTGTGAAGATACGGGGGGCTGGGGCCGTGGAGGGGGTAATCACAGTGTCTGGAGGCATCGTGTTGGGCCAGCACCCCGTGCCCTTCTTCGGCGTGGACGCCGCTGAGGTGGTGCTGAACATCATCCCCACTTCCCCGGTCGTCACGCTTGACGTGTCAGTGGCCGGGGTGGGCAGGACGACGATTAACCTAGTGGCTAGCCAGAGGGCCCCGGTGGATGTGTGGGTGGAACCTGCCGAGGTGCCGTCGGGCGGCCGAGAAATGGTGAGGATATACGTGAGGCCTAGGGTGAACGTGTCGGAGGTGGCGGTTACGCTTTACCCAGTCTCGGGGGTGGTATTTCCGCAGAGGACTGTCTATCTGGGCGCCGGCGGCGTGGTGGATTTACCGGTGGAGGTTCCGGCGGACGTGGTGGGGAACGTGGCTATTGGGTACAAGGTCTCCTACGTCCTCGCATCGGGGGTGTCTGGCGAGTACGTGGGGACGCTCTACCTGGTGGCCCTCCAGAGGCCCGTACTCCTGATAGAGGCCTCGGTGACCCCCGAGAGGCCCGGCGCCGGGGACCCCTTCTACCTGGCGGTGCGCCTCTACAACTCAGGCGGCGTCGAGGCGAGGGACGTCAGGCTTAACGCCTCCGGCGTCAAGGTGGTGAGGGCCCCCTCCCCGCTGGGCGCCGTGGCGCCGCAGACCAGCAGAGACGCCCTCTTCACCCTCGTCGCCGAAAGGCCGGGAACCTACAACGTGACGGTGACCGCCACCTACTTCGACAGGCTCGGCCGCCTCTACACGGCGCAGAGGACCGTCACCGTCGTCGTCAACTCCACCGAGGCGGCGCCTACGCGGACGGCCGCCACGTCCAGCACTCAGTCGGATCAGCTCCTCGCCGTGGCCGCCGTGGTGGCCGTGGGCTTGGCGCTTGTGGCGCTGGGGGTCTGGAGGGGCCGTGCTGGCAGATCTCGCTAGGCTGGCGTGGCTCTCCGTCAAGGAGAGGGCGGGGAGGGCCGCCTTGGCGGCCTTCGGCGTCTTCATAGCCTTCTTAGCGCTTTCCGTGGCCTTGTCCATCGGCGAAATGGTTAAGCAGGTGGTGGAGCAAGCCTTCCAGCAACTTGGCCTCAACACGGTGTGGGTCATCGCGGGGTCTGTGCCTCTTACAGACGCAGACGCGGCCACGGCGTCGGCGGCGCTGGGGGGAAGGGCCGTGGTTGTCCCCATATCCGGCGAGTCGGGGAGGCTCCGGCTCCCGGACGGTAGCGAGGCGGGCGTCACAGTGTTTTATGTGCCGCCGGAGTACGTGGAGTTGTTGGTGCCGCGGGAGGCGATGCGAAGCGGCCAGCGGTACGTCGGCGGCTCGCTCGTCCTTGTTAACCACAACATACGGATGGCCGGCGACAAGCCGCTCGGGCCAGGCACCCCAGTCACCTTTGTGCGGCTTGACGGCGGCGCGGCGGACTTCGTGGTGGCGGGCACCTTCGAGCTGGCGACGGGCATTATGGTCAACGCTGGGGTTTTCGCAGACGCCGCCTTGGCCCCTCGGCGGGAGTACTTCATGCTGTATATAGTGACGGAGAGCCCCCAGGCCGCGGAGCGCGCCGCGGAGAGGCTTAGGCCCTACTTCCCGGAGGCGCAGATCTTCTCGCCGCAGACGCTTGCGCGGCAGGTGGGGCAGTTCGCCTCCACGGCCCAGCTGGGGCTTGGGGCGCTTGCTGGGGTCAGCACCCTCGTCACAGCCATGTGGCTCTACGACACCATGGCCATATCGGTGTTGCAACGCACCAAGGAGATAGGCATAATGAGGGCGGTGGGGTACAAGAGGAGGCACGTAGTGGCCATGTTGATCTTGGAGGCGCTGATTATCGTGGGGGTCGGCATCGCGGCGGCGCTCCCCGTCTTGGCGGCTGCGTCGATGGTCCCGATACCGCTCGGCCCCGGCATGTACCTACGCCTCCTCGCGACGCCCGGCGTCGTCCTCGCCTCCGCGGCGCTGGTAGTTGCCGTAAACATACTCGGCGTATTGGCGCCCGCCTACAGGGCCGGCAGGCTCAATATCGTGGACGCGTTGAGGTACGAATAGTTTATAACTATCTGCCATGTACTAGCCGTGGAGGATGTCCTTGAGGCGTTTAGGGAGGCTAGGGAGTTGAGGAGGAGACACGCCGACTGGGAATTCATAAAGCGGCTTCCGCCTAAGCTCAAAGCGGCGTTGCTTTATTACATCGAGACTGGGGATATCTACGTGGCGTCTCGCATCGCTGGCATGTCCGTGGCCGAGTTTAACGAGCTGAGGATAAAGGCGAGGGTTCCCAGTGTCACCTGAGGCTATTGCAGATTCCTCCTTCCTCATAGACTGGAGCCGGTACTCACGGCGTGATCTGTTGACGCGGCTGTTTGATGTTGTGCATGTGCCGGAGTCTGTGTTGCGGGAGATCCAGTTGCCGCCCGCGGTGGACTGGGTTGCTGAGAGACTCGCAGACGGCTCCTTCGCCCTCTTTACCGAGACGCCTGACGTAGAGACAAAGGCGAGGGAGCTCATGGCGCTGAGCCGGTCTAAGCCCCTAAAGGCAATTGACTAACCAGAGGCTGTGTGCCTGGCCGCAGGACTTAGGTTTGGGTATACGGTCCTCTCGGAAAACGGCGGCGCCTTCTTTGCGCCACGCGTGCTTAACCTCGGCGTAGCTGTGTGGAGGGCGTTTGAGGTGCTTGTGGAGGCTTGGAGGCGTGGGTTTGTACAAGACATCGTGGAGGAGCTGAGGCGGTACGAGCAGGGGGCGTTGCACTTATTTAGGAGGAGAGACTGGGAATACATATGGAGTCTGGTTGGGAGGAGGTAGAGGCTAGGGAGTTGAGGAGGAGACACGCCGACTGGGACTTCATACAGAGACTTCCGCCGAGGCTGAGGGCTGCGTTGATCTACTACATAGAGACCGGGGACCTCCGGCGGGCGCAGTGGATCAGCGGGCTTGATCTGGATCACTTCAGAGACTTGATGAGGCGGGCGAGGATACCTGTGGTGAATTAAGAGGCTTAATGAGATGTCTCGACCTTGGTGCTAACTGGGGGAAGGGGGTAAAACAGCTAGAGGAGGCCGCACTCCATTATTCTGACTAGTATTCTGTATGTGAGACCCCACACGACCCAGCTCCCCACGGCGTAAGCCGGCGTCCCCATCCACTCCGTTTCCTTCAGATCCCCGCGGCTTATCCAACGCATCTCCGCCACCTCAGCGGGGTTGGGCCGCGGGTCGCCTTCCCACTCCGTGAAGACGTGAGGCACCACCTTCAGCCAGGGCGCGTTGCGCGGCGACAAGGGGGGCAACGTCCCGGCCAGCGCCGTGGGCCTCACGCCGACCTCCTCCTCCACCTCCCTCACCGCGGTGTCCAGGAGGTCCTCCCCCGGCCTCCAGCGGCCTCCGGGAAAAGCCACCTGCCCCGACCACGGGTCGCCGTCTCTCTCCACACGCCTAATAAGGAGGGTCCTCCCCCCTCTCAGCAACACACCAACGGCCGCCCAGTCGGCGCCCCCGCCGTACTGCACGTCGGAGAGACACATGTAGAAAGAAAGGTTCAAATATTAATGCGTGAATACGGCCGGCGATGAGGACGACTTGCCCCCTATCGACCGGTGAGAACTATTCCGCGGTCTGAGCCGTCCACGGCCTACTTGAAAACTCGTAACTAAGCGCCTCCTCCACGACGAAGAGCCTCAGCTGCCGCGGCGGGGGGACAGGTCGGAGCCCGCACCCCCTCTGAGGGTCCTCCCCAGATGCTCCTCCTTAAGGCGTGGGTTGGGCCCATGGAGCGCCGGTTTTTCGGCACGGTGATGTAGACGCCGAGGTGCCTGCGCCGGAGGGGTCCTGGAGGTTGCTAGCCGTAGTTGCCGTGGAGGTCAGCTGGGCGGGTCTACTCCAACGCCGCGGCGCCGCCCTTCACCGTCCCGTAGTTGGTGACGATCCACCTGTTTTTCACCTGCCGAATTATAACGGCCTTGGAGCCCTGCTCCGCGCAGACCGCCTTCTTCAACGCCACGTTTACCACGTCTTTCTTAACTGTCTGCACCACCCCGAAGACTGTGGCGGGGCCCACGGCTACGAGGACCACCTCGCCTTGTTTAAACTGCTCCACCCTCCCCTCGGAGGCCCTGGGTATGGGCCTCGTCTCTATCTCTAGGGCGGTCCAGACAGGCGGGAGAGTGCCGGGCTTCCCAGCCACAGCCCCCGAGAGGGCGTCGGCCTTAGTCAGCGCGGGGTCGAGGCCGGTCATCACGCCCACCAACCCGCCGGGCCTGGCCTCATCCACCTTGTAGCCGCTGTATTCTATGCTCAGCGCCTTGGTGTAGATGGGCTGGTAGCCGGGCTTCGGCTTATCCACCTTCAGCCCCGGCCTTATCTCCAGCTCGTCGCCCACCTTAATAACGCCCTGCAGAAGGGTGCCCCCCAGGACGCCGCCCCTCAGCTTCTCCGGAGGCGTCCCCGGCGGGTTTACGTTGAAGCTCCTCAGCACTGAGAACCTGGCGGGCTTCCCCAGCTCCGCCTCGCGCGGGGGAATCGCCTTAACCATGTAGGTGGCCAAGGCGTCTATGTTCACCTTGTGCAGGGCGGAGATGGGGACGACCTTCGCCTTCTCGGCCCAGGTCCCCCTTAGAAACTCCTTGATCTGTTCATAGTTCTCCAGGACCTTTTCCTTGGTCACTAGATCTATCTTGTTCTGCGCCACCACCATGCGCCTAACGCCGATTATATCCAACACGGCGAAGTGCTCCACGGTCTGCGGCTGGGGGGCGGGCTGGGAGGCATCAACCACGAGAATCGCCCCGTCCACCACGGCGGCGCCGGACACCATGGTGGCCACCAACACCTCGTGGCCCGGCACATCCAGCAGGGAAACCCTCCTTATCAGCTTCGGCTCCGAGCCGTCTGGGCACTTCCCGTTTTGCAGAACACCGTCTGTGTAGTAGTACTCCTCGCCGCAGTCGTATATGCCGATTTGGGTGTATCCCAGCTTGATGGTCATCGCCTTCTTGATCTCCTCGCTGTGTTTCATAACCCACACCCCCGACAACGCGTAGGTGGTCTGGGTCTTCCCGTGGTCCACGTGCCCCGCCGTGGAGATTATCGCATCGGGGTAGACGAAAGACACGACGCCCCCTACGGCACGGTTTATATACTTTACCGCCCGCCGCGGATAGAGAAGACATATCAATAGAATATAAATAACGGTCTGTAGGTTTCCCCGTGACCGTCGTCCGGCTGGAGAAGCTACGGAAGGTCTTCGACAACAGAGTGGTCGCCGTAGACGACGTGGACCTGGTGGTAAACGACGGCGAAATAATGGCCGTCCTAGGGCCCTCGGGATGCGGCAAGACCACCCTCCTCCGCCTTGTCGCCGGGTTGGAGGACCCCTCCTCCGGCAGGATCCTCTTCGACGACCGCGACGTCACCCGGCTGCCGACGCAGGAGAGGAACACGGCGGTGGTGCCCCAGACCTGGGCCCTCTGGCCCCACATGACCGTCTTTGACAACGTGGCATACGGCCTCCGGCTGAGGAGGAAGAAGGCTAACTTAACCGAGGAGGAGATAAGGAGGAGGGTGACGGAGGTGCTGGAGCTGGTGGACCTCACAGGTCTCGAAGGGAGAAAGCCATTCCAGCTCTCCGGCGGCCAGCAACAGAGGGTTGCCCTCGCCAGGGCCCTCGTGGTGCAACCAGAGGTCCTCCTCCTGGACGAGCCGCTTGCGAACCTAGACGCCAAGCTCAGGGTGGAGCTGAGGGAGGAGGTTAGGAAAATCGCAAAGAGGCTTTCCATCACCACGATCTACGTGACGCACGACCAGGAGGAGGCCATGGCAGTCGCCGACAGAATCGCGGTCATGAACGCCGGCAGGTTGCAACAGGTGGGGAGGCCGGAGGAGATCTACCACAAGCCGGCCAACTTCTTCGTCGCCACCTTCGTGGGGCGCTCCAACGTGCTCAGGGGACGCGTCGTGGAGGCGAAAGGCGAGGCCGCCGCAGTAGACGTGGGGTTCCCCATAGCCGTGCAGACCCCCCACAGGCTGGCGCCGGGGGAGGAGGTCGACGTCGTGGTGCGGCCCGAGGACATATTCATCGGCGGAGGCGGGGTCAAGTGTGTCGTGGAAGACGTCGTCTTCCTCGGCAGGTACTACCAAACCACGCTGAGGTGCTCGGGGAAGGTACTTAAGGCCGAGGGGCCGAGACCGCCCGCCCAACCAGGCGAGGAGGTGCCCGCAGAGATCGCGAGGGCTTGGGCCTTCAAGCCATGAGGTTCATAAGGTGGTCCACCGCGTTGGGATACGCCTTCCTCGGACTATTCCTTGTCCTGCCCCTGGTCTTCATATTCTGGCAGGTACTAGCCGGCATAGGCGAGGTCTACACCTCAATAACAGACCCCTTCTACATCAACCCCTCCCCGGACGCCTTCGCAAACGCCGTCTTCATCAGGCCCACGGACCCGCCCACCGTCGTAATCAGGGGGCCTGACCTAGGCGTCGTGCTGAACAGCCTCTGGGTGGCCCTCACCGTGGCCGCCGTCGACGTGGCGCTGGGCTTCGTGCTGGCCTACGTCTTGGCTAAATACGTCTTCCCGGGCAGAACCCTCCTCGGCCTCCTCGCCACAATACCCCTGATAGTCATGCCGTTTGCCACGGCGTACGTCGTGAGGAAGATACTCGACCCCCGGTGGGGCACCCTCAACTGGATCCTCCACGACGTTTTACACCTGCCGTTTAAGGTGGAGATCTCTGGCCTCTCCGCCGTGACCATAGTCCAGAGCCTCATGTACCTGCCGATAGCCTACCTCAACATCTACGCCGCCCTGACCCGCGTCGACCCGACCCTAGAGGAGGTGGCCAACAACCTAGGCGCAGACGAGAGGAAGGCGGTCAGAGACGTGGTGTTGCCCCTATCTACGCCGGGCCTCGCCGCCGCCTTCGTCCTAGTCTTCATCTTCGCCATAGACGACGTGGCGGCTCCCATAATCTTCCAAGACGACCCAGCCACCAGGAAGCTCCTATCCTACCAGATATACTCCAAGTTCCTCGACCAGCTACGGGGCCAGATAAGCCCAACCGCCGCCTTCCTCGCCCTCATACTGCTCACTATCTCAATCGCCGCCTTCCTCGCCGTGAGGAGGTACGTGGGGCTTAGGCAGTACGCCATGTTGATTAGACAGCTGAGGCCTAAGTCCTACGTCCCCGGGCCCCTCGGCGCCGTGTTGATATACGCAGTCGCCTTCCCCCTGGTCCTGGCCGCTGCAGTCCCCCTCGCGGGGGCGCTTTCGTTGGTGTTTGCAGATAGGTGGACCACAGCCCCCCTCCCCGAGGGCCTAACTTTAGAAAACGCCGTGGAGCGCCTCGCCGCAGTTTTTCAAAACCCCCTGTACTTGCGGGGCGTGGTCAACACGGTATACTACGGCGTCGCCGCCACTCTCATAATGGTGGCGGTGGGGATGCTCATCTCCGTGGCCGCCGCCAGGTCGAGAGGCGCCGCGGCCGACGCCCTCGACGCCCTCGCCACGATGCCCATCGCTATTCCGGGGCTGGTGGTGGCCTACGCCTACTTCCTGACGGCTCTACAGCTCGCCACAGGCCTCCGCGGCGTCACCCCCGACCTAGCCGACTTACTAGATCCTCTGAGACATCCCGAGCTGTATCTCGTCGTGGGATACTCCGTGAGGAAGCTCCCCTTCGTAGTGCGTAGCATATACGCCGGGCTACAGCAGATACATCCCTCCATGGAGGAGGTAGCCATGAACCTCGGCGATGGGTACGCCGGGGTCCTTAGGAAGATTCTGGTCCCCCTGCTTAAGAACAACATCCTCAGCGGCGCCTTGATAGGCTTTGTCTACGTCACCAGCGAGGTCTCCCTCAGCATAACCCTCGGCGTGTTGAAGGGGGTGGGTCAAGACACCGCCATGCCCATAACCGCCTTCATGAGGGAACGTTTCGAAAGCGGCCTCTACGGCGTCCAAGACGCCGCCACCCTAGGACTCCTGCTGGTGGCGATACAAGTAGCCGCTATCACCCTGACGACGAAGGTGCTCAAGACAAGGTACGGATTCGTCCTTTGAAAAAACTAGGGGATTTGACTAGCCACCTCTAGATACTTCTTCCGCGCCGCCTCTCTCCACGCCGCCTGTATTCTGTCGCGGAACGCCGCGTCGTTCAACTTGTCGTTGATCTTCATGGCGTATTCAAGCGTCAACTTGACAGACTGACCGGTCTCCGGGTCTGCGAACGTAACCAGCTCGCCCAACCTCTTGGCGAGGGCCTCGGCGGTAGCCTTGTCGATCCTCCCGTCGAAATATGCCCTCAGCAACTTACTCCAAGTCTGCTGGAGTACGTCGGCGTTGTCGTTGATGGCGGCTTGGAAGTAGTACATCACCACGTTCTCCACGGCGAGGGCAAGCGTGTCGTTGAAGTCGATGGTTTTCAAAGTCAACATGTAGTCGTAGATAGTCTTTAGGTCAGGCCTCTGCCGCCCCTCCGGCGTGTTGAAGGCGTTGGGGTTGGCGGGCATCCTGTTGATCTTGGGGTCGAACACAATCCTCTGACCCTCCGTAATTACCCAAGCCACAAAAGCCTCAGCGGCGTCCCGGCACTTGGTGTTCTTAACCACCGCGATTGGGTCGCCGTTGACGGAGGTGTCGGGCGGGATGACGTACTTAGTGTCCGGGTTCTGGAGCTGGGCCGTGTATCCGTAGAAGTCGATGGTCCACCCGGCGCCGATCTCGCCGGCGATCACAGCGTCTCTAACCGCCTCGCTCCCCCCGAAGATCTTGCCGTTGGCGGCAGTGAGCGTTATGACGCGCCACCCCTCCTCCCAGCCGTAGGCTTGGAGGATGATCTCCGCAATCCTAGTATTGCTAGTAGAGGCGGGGAGGTTAGCCAAGCCAGCCACGGGGATTCCCTTAATGACGCCTTTACCGTACTCAAAGGAGGCTAAGTCGGCCCATGTCTTGGGCTCGGGCAGACCCAACTGCTTCAACACCTTGTTGTTTATAGTTACGCCGAAGCTCGACACAGCCCAAGCCACCCAATACACCTTTCCGTCGGGGCCCGTGCGCGTCATGGGCATCCCCGCTATGGTCTTGGGTATCTGGGCAAGCGCCGCCTTCACCTCCGGGCCTTCAAGCGGCAGAAGAAGCCCGTCCTTATAGAGCGAGTCAAAGAGAGTCGGCCCGCCGCCCCAAGCCACATCTACCTGCCCACTCTGGATGAGCGCCCTCCACTGCCCCGCGGCCACCGGCCTAAACACCACGTCTTTAATTCCATACTTCTTCGCAACATCGCTTTTTAGAAACAACGACCTAGCGGCGTCAAGTATGTCTGTGGGGTGTCTGGTAACGACTGAAAGAGTGGTACAAGCCGACGGAGCAGGCGTCGTGGGGCTGGTCGTTGGGGTTGGAGTAGGTGTGGTGGTGGGTGTTGGGGTGGTTGTTGGGGTTGGTGTCGGCGTTGGGGTGGTGGTTGTGGGCGTCGGGGTTGTTTGGGTTATTGTAGGCAGAGTTGTAGCCGTCGGGGTGGTTGTGGTGGGCGTAGTTACGGTGGGCGTGGGGGGTGGGGGGAGTGTGGCGAAGTAAATCGCCACAAGCGCGATTGCAATCAGCGCAACTATTCCCAGGACTAGGCCTGTTCGCATGGCTCTATCGATTCAAGTATTTAAAATATTTGCCCGAAGGCGGAGTGCTATGCACAATACATTTAAAACCTTGAACACTCCCAATTATGCGAACCGAAATAGTAACGGCTCTCCTGGCGGCGGCCCTAGCCGCCGCCCAACAACTCTACGTACCAATTCTCGTCGACGTTGCCCACGGAGAGGCCACCAAGGGCTTGGACTTCTGGGTAAACAGCACCGTAAATCCCTACGCCATATCCGACTTCGCCCAGCTACACATCTTGGTGCCCCCCGGCGAGGTGAGGGACCCCTTGCTCTTGAGACTAAACGCCACGAAAACCGCCGTATTGGTGAGGGGGGATCTCTCCACGATAGACCTCTCAAAATACAAGGTGATTATACTGGGCCAGCCGCCTAAGCCTCTGACGGAGGCTGAGCTAGCGGCGCTGAAGAAGTGGTTCGAGACAGGTGGGAAGGTGTTGTGGTGCGCCGCGGATTCGGACTACCCCGCCCAAGGCTCTGAGGAGTCCCAGGTGGCGTGCGACGACATCGCCGAGTACCTAGGCGCCCACATAAGGGTGGATTTCGTCTCTGTGGAGGACTCGCAACACAACGCGGGCGCGGGCTATAGGGTGATAGGCGTCGTCGACCCGCCGCCTCAGCTGGGCTTCCTCAGCTTCATGGCCCAGCGCGTCCTCTTCCACGGCCCCGGCGCGGTCGCGGTGGTGCTCCCCGACGGCAAGTGGGTCCCAGCCACAAGCCCCGAGGTGCAGAAGTACTACAACAACATCTACGTCGTCGTCAGGACCACCCAAAACGGCGTCATTGTCGAGCACAGGACTTCGGCCGACAAGAAGGGCAGAGACGGCAAGGCCCACACCGCGGGAGACCGCGGCGTCTTCGCCCTAATGGCCGTGGAGTTCATGCCCAGCGGAAGCGCGTTGATACTCTCCGGCGAAACCCCCTACGGCGGCTACGAACCGGGCGTGGCGCCGGTCTACTACAGAGTGCCGCTGGATGGGCCCAGGTTCTTCAGAAACCTAATGCTGTGGGCCACGGGCAACTACAGAGAGCTCACCACGATGATTCAGCAGACACAGGCTGTGAGCCAGCTCGCCGCAGATGTGCAGACTGTTAAAAACGACGTGGCTGGAGTTAAGAGCGATGTGGCGGCTCTCAAAAACAACGTCGCGGCTCTTCAGAGCGACCTAGCCGCGGTTAAGAACGGCGTCTCTCAGGTATCCGGCCAGCTGGGCACTGTATCTGGCCAGGTAAACAGCCTCAGCGGGCAGGTAGCGGATCTCAACAAGAAGATCGACCAGCAGATCAACCAGCTGACCCAGCAACTCAACGCCGCAGTTGCCGAGGCCAACAACGCCAAGACCACGGGCCTCGCCGGCACGGCTCTGGCGCTGGTCTTCGCCATAGCCGCCGCCGTCCTCGCCCTGCGCAGAGGCAAGACATCAGCCGCGGAGGGGACAAAAACACGATGAGGTCTCTTTTTTCCCTCCTCCTATCCGCCGCTTTTCTCATCGCCGCCTCTATCGTAGATCCCAGGTGGGGCACCCCCATATACGTCACGCCGGGTAGCTCCTTCAACATCACCCTCGACGCCCCCGCCGCGGTTAACAGCGTAGCGCTGGCGGCCCCCGGCGCGCCTCTAATACAGCTCAAGTTCACGACCTCCGGCAACGTAATTACGGCGAATATCCCCCCCGACACGCCGCTTGGGCTGTATGACATTGTGATAAACGGCGGGGAGATATACGAGCCTAAGGCCGTGTGGGTGGGCAACGTCGCCGGGCCCCTCAGGATACTTCAGCTCACCGACGAACATATGGGCGTGGAGCTGGACATGGCCTCTGTGTACCGCCTGATCCACGGGGCGCTCTACGCCAACGCCATGCCCTTCGACGTGGTGTTCTTCACAGGCGACCAGGCAGACGTCGGCGGGCAGGCCTGGCACCACCTCCTCTTCGTCCGCTACGCCTCCACCATAACAAAACCCGTGTTTGTGATACCCGGCAACCATGAACACGCGGGGGACGACCCCCTGGTCAACTACAAAAAATACCAGGGCCTCCCCTACTGGTACAGAGTGGTCGGCCCCTATCTAATCATAGGCCTAGACACTGGCTTCGACGGCTATCTCACAAACGAACAAGTCAAGTTCTACGAGGCAGTCCTGGCGAGGCATCCGGACAAGGTGAAGATTGTGCTTATGCATCACCCGCCCTTCTACCTCCAGAACGCCTATGTGGTGGAGACCTACCGCGGTCCCCAGGACGTGGACAGACTCAACAAAGACCCAACCGGCAGGAGGCCCTACTACCTTGTCTACACCAGCTACCTACAGAACAGGCCCGCCTTCGAGAAGTTCCTTGACCTCACTATAAGGTATAAGGTCGCCTTGGTCATGTCCGGCCACGTACACAGCGGCAACTCCACCATAGTCATAAACGGGACGTACTTCGTAACCACCAGAACCCTGGGAGGCTCCATAGACACCTCCCACGGCTTCAGGACCTACGTGGTGTTCCCCAACGGCACGGTCAAGGTAGACCCCGAGGTCTGGACCTACAAGAAATTTGCCGTGATGACGTGGGGCTCCAAGGCGGCCCAGATATACATAGACAGCGACGTGGTGTCGGGGACCCTTGCCGTTGACCTCCCCGGCGACTACGCCGGCGTCAAGGCCCTCAACGGCACAGCCGAGCTAGTGAAGGCCGAGAAGCACCCCCTGGGCAAATACACCCGCTACGTCCTCAAGCTCTCCGGCCAGCCCATATGGGTAGTGGTGGGCGAATACGCCCCAGCCCCCAAGATAACCGTCGAGAGGATACTGCCCAGAAGCCCCACGCCCCGCGACCTTGTGACGGTCACCCTCAGAGCCGAGGACCCCAACGTGGGCATACCATTCCTCGTTGTCAACGGGACGAGGCTCCTAGCCTCCTACCTAGAGGAGCAACCCGCCTACCTCTACAAATTCGTATACAAGGCGCCAACCACAGTACCGATACAGGCACCAGGCGGAACCCCCATCACCATACAGATAGGACAGCCCACCACGACCCAAACCACGCCCACCCCAACCACCACCCCGACGGCCACGACTCCCTCTACAACAACCCAAACAACCCCGACGCCCACAACCACTACCCCAACGCCGACACCAACCCCAACGACCACCCCAACACCCACCACCACACCTACTCCAACCCCAACGCCCAGCCCCACTGGCGCTGTGTCTACTTCTACACCGGCCGCCGCCACGCCGACTGTGACTAGTCCTGTGGTCACAGCGGCGCCTGCGGCCCCCTCTGGGCTACCTGTTGAGGTGGTTGCGTTGGTGGCGATTGCGGTGGTTGGGGCTGTGGTCTTGGCGCTTCTGGCTAGGAAAAAATAACTACTTTTTTCCCAGCTCCTCCAGGGCCTTCCTCAACGCGGTGCAGATGTCGTCAGCAGTGAACCCCTCCCTAGTCATCTGAGCCACGAAGAGGCCCAGCACCGTGGGGAGGTCTGAGAGGGGGCCGATGGCCACCGCCTCCCTCCCGCCCCCCTCGTAGACGAGCCTAACGATCGGCCCCTGCCTCTCCACCCTAAGCATGGGAAGGGGGTAAAAAGACCCTTTTAAGTTAATCCCCCGCGGGAATCACCGGCACGGGGCGGTAACACTGCGCCACACGTGAGAAGTCGCCCGTCTCCACGAGATACACCGTGGCGTTTCCCACCCTACAAAGCTTCTCGGCCCCGGCCTTGATGGAGGTGAAGGTGCAGTAGACCCTGCCGTCTGCGTCCACCACCTTTACGTCTCTCAGGTCTACCCGGGCCGAAACCACTACCACGCCGTCGTGGCAGTAGGCGCTAAACGGCAACGGCTCCGCGGGCGGATACGTCTTCCTTGTGTCAAGGTATACATAGACGGCTAAGACGGCGATTATAATAAGCGCCACGCCGATTAGCAACACCCCAACATGCGCCACATTCATAAAAACAAGTGAGAGGCAGATATATAAAACCTTCCCCGGCGGAGCCCGAGGCGGCGCCTAGAGATTAATCCGGCTTGATGGAGCCGAGGATCACCTCTGCGGCCTCCTTGGGGTCTACGAAGTAGAACTTCAGCCCAGCTATCTCCACCGCCCTCAGCTCCCCCCTTTCCACCAGCTCGTCGAGGAGGCGCCGAGCCTCCTCCACCGGCATTCCGAAGTAGTGCGCCACCTGCTCCGCCAACACGGCCCCAACCTTCCGTACAAACTTAACAATCCCTCGCCTACGCACCCCCAATACGACATGCTCCGCAAAAATATTTTGTTGTGTCCTCCCGACGTGTCTGCGGCCATATAAGTTAGGAATAAGGGTTGTGTCGTTCTCATGTGTGGCACGAGTTTTAATATATAAACCAGCGTCTCCATGGTTTTGTGGTCGGGATAGAGCTGAGGAGGTTGTGGGTGCGGAACTTCAAGTCGCTGAGGGACTTCTCCTTGGATGTGCCCACGCGTCTTAACGTGGTTATAGGCACCAACGGCTCGGGGAAGACGGCCTTGGTGGAGGTGTTTGAGCTCTGGCGCGATCTGGTTGATTATGCCAGGGGACGTGTCGTCAATCCATTTCTCAAGTGGTGGGGCTACGACCGGGTGGTGTGGCGCCACGACGAGACTCTACCCATAGTGCTGGGGCTTGAGCTGTCCAGCGCGGATCCCACGCTCCCACGGCGTGTGAGCTACGAAGTACACATCACGGGAAGTGGCGGACAGTTCCGCGTACTAGGCGAAGTTCTTGAAACAGAGAGAAACGGCATCTCGTTGCGGCACGATACGTTAAATGGCAAGCTTCGTATAGAAATGGACACCAAGTTATTTGGCGAGTTCCGAACAGAAAAGGATCCCGAAAGCCTGTTAGACCGACTTCCAGAATACATGCGGTATGGTCTAATGGGTAGAGCTGTCAGAGATCTTCTCCGTAATCTTCAATCATTAGAGCTGAAGCCAGGCATTGCCGTGTTTGAGATACCGTTTAAGTATTCCCTTATTTTAGACGCGTGTCGCACAGGTGACGATATGCAACGGGGAGCTTTGGCTATCCGTCTTGCGTTTGAACTTATGGAAGCTGTGGAAGACTCCAAGACTGAAATTCTTAGACAGATGAAAGAGGTGGTGGTTAAGCCGGTTATCTCTACGGAAGGCAAAGGTAGTGATTATTTGTTGATGCGTGCATTAATGTCGCTGGTTCTCAACTTGTCAGGGTCTCTTCTTGTTGATGCGTGGTTTATGTTTTGTAAGTTTGTAAACGGCTTCTTGGTGATCAAGGAGGTTGACCATCGTGCTGTGAGGTCGCCTCAGCGGCTTGAGCGTCATGAGCGCCTCGCGCCGGATGCTTCTAATTTTGTGCCATTTCTCTTCTCGGTGACGGGAGGCAGGGTGCCGCCTGCTCTTGAGGAGGCTGTGAGGTACGCCGTGCCGGACGCCGGCGACTGCAGGCTGAGCTTCGACGTGACGACGGACGGACGGGTTTATTTGAGACTTTCCACCGCTGACGGTGTGTCTCTTTCGTCAGCCGCCATGCCCTCCGGTGTTTTGAAAACGCTTATTGTGGAGACTGCGCTCCAAGCCAAACCCACAGTCGTCGTAATCGACGAGTTTGAAAACAGTCTGCACCCAGAGCTTCAGCAGTTTCTCATGGACGAGCTGAGAAACAGCGGGACTTATGTGTTCCTCACAACGCACTCCACCGTGCCTCTGGACTACGTAAAGTCCCCCAGCGAGGTGGTTGTCCTACGTCTCGAAGGGGGAGAGACGAAGGCCTACAGGCTTAGGGAGGAGGCGAGGGAGAAGTTAAAGAGGTACGGCTTAACGCTCAGCGAACTTGTGCTTTCTGGCTTGTTAGAGCCTACTGGATGAGCTGTATATATTTCATCAGGGACAACAGATATGCAAAGGATCTAATCCGTGTCCTGCTGGATCACCTCGGGCTTAGATTGCGTGTCCGCCACTCGGAACAAGCGGTTAATATATGCGACGCCAAGCTTGGGCGCTACCTCAAGTTTGGCGTGTCGGAGTGCGGCTGTGCCGTGGTGGTAGCAGACACTGAGGGGCTAGATCCGCACCAAGTAATCGACGCTGTTGCGGAACATTTACGTGACGTGGGTCTACGACCTCAGCTCTCCTTCGATAAGGACCGCCTCGTTGGATTAATCTCTCTTGAATCTGGCGGCAGAATCGCGGTGGTGCTTGCCCATCCTTGTCTAGAGGCTTGGCTAGGCGAGCTTCTGGGGATCACCCCCTCCTCCACTTGTAGCGATTTAATTGACGCAATTAAACAAAAACGCGGAGAATATGATAAGAGCCGCCTCCCTTCGCTCGTCAAGGCGGAGCTGAGAAACAGAGCCGACCCGCCGAAATTCGTTGAAGACTTCCAGTATGCAGTTACCTGTTGCGACGGAGGTTGCGCAACGGCTTAAAACACCTCGTACCGTACCATTACTACGTAGGTCTCCTCCTTCTTTTTCCTCTTCTTATCCTCGTTATTTTTCTTCTCCTCCATGGACGCCGTATCATACTCCCTTTATATGTCTTGCTGTAGTGTACGCTTTCTACTATGGCGGCGGTTAAAGTTTATATATGCCGGGGTTATGCATAAGCAGCCGCCGTAGTCTAGCGGTTAGGATGGCGGGTTGTGGTCCCGTTGACCCGGGTTCAGGCCAAGCCGCCCAAAAATCCCGGCGGCGGCCCCATCTTATTAATCAAGTCAACGTAGCTAGAGTCAAAGTCTTCAACTCGTCGTATGTGTTTTCCCGGCCCCAGCGGCCGAGATGCCAAGCTCCCTGGGGCTATGGTTGAGGTAGTAGGTCTGGCGTGATGTACCACGCCACGGACCACCTACCCTGTTCCTTGGTTAGGGCGAGGACTCCTGAGTAGCGGAACTTCACCACCTCCTTGGGTGGGTCTCCCGTGAGTAGGAGGGCGGCGAGTAGGGAGAGGTGGGGGAGGTGGCCCACCACCATGAGGTTGTCGGCTTCGGAGAGCCGCCGGGCCCAGGGGGTCGGGTCATCGTTTGGGCCTAGGCCCTCCCCCTCTCTGACGGGGACGCCGAGATGTCTGGCGAGGATCTCGGCCGTCTGCCGGGCTCGCGTCTTGCCGCTGTGTATTATCTCGGCCGGCCTCACGCCAGCCGCCGCGAGATGTCTAGCTACCTTCTCTGTCTCCGCAATGCCCTCAGGCGTCAGCCGCCTCTCCGGGTCCTCAGCCTCTGTGTAGGCCTTGCCGTGTTGGACGAGGAAGATCATGGAGAGATGAATGGAGGGTTTTAGCCTCTTCGCGGAGCCGCGTCTCCTGGAGCTTCAAGATTTGTCTATTACGTAGAAGCGTTTAGGGCGGTGTATTACGCCAGCCAGCATTGCGAGGAGTTCCAGGGGGGATGCCAGAAGCACGTCGATTACGTAGCGTTTGGCTTTGAGGCTGCCGTAGATATATACGGCGGCGTAGACCGCGGCGACGGCCGTGGCGGAGGTGGGGCCGTATATGGCTGTGAGGGGGATCGCGGCGGAGAAAAACGCCGCAAGGGCCGTGGAAAGGGGCGGCGCCGGGTTTCTGTACCTCACGGCGTCTCCCAGGGCGTTGGCCCACCGGGCGCGTTGCCGGATGAAGTCGCGGAGGCTGTTTGGGCTTTTTATGGAGACGTATGTCCTGCTCTGGAAGGTGCGGTACCGCCGCTTGACCAGCTCCATGGCGAGCCGGAAGTCCTCCGTCACCGTGTCGCCCATGGCTGGCCATAACTCCCTCAGCACGTCGCCGCGGATGATGAGCAACTCCCCGTGCATGCCGAATATGGGCCTCCGGAGGCCTTCCAGGGCGAGGCGGAAGCGTGTGAGGTCGTCGAAGTGCCTGATCCAGTCGAGGGCGTATGCAAGGGCGGAGCGCCCCGGCCTGGGGATCAAGACGCCGTTGCCCGCCACGTATCCCCTGGCGCCGTAGTAGGCGATGTCTTGGAGGAACTTGGCGTCGAGGGGGTACGAATCGTCGTCGAGGAATATATACCACGTGTCGGGCCTTGCGTAGTTCAGCACGAACCACCTCACGGCCCTGTATTTGTTGCCGTCTTGGTCCCGGGGCACCACCAGCACGTTGGATATGTCCAGGGGGTTAGACGACAACACGACGTATCTGAGACCTAGGCGCTGTAGCTGGGCCACGGTCTCGCGGAGGGCGGGGAGCACCTTCTCCGTGCCCACCGTCACCACCACGACGAGGTAGTTATCCGCAGGTGGCGTGTCCGGCGGCACGCGCGGCCTCTTGACGGCGCCGGTGGCTAACACGAAGAGGTATACGCCTCCTGCGGCGTTTAAGGCGGGGAGGAGCACATCTAACACATTTGGGTCGTCATAGCCGTATTTATGCATGTTGCTTACTCAATGCAGATCCCTGAGGCGGCTTTTAGAGAGGAACTAACGTCTAGTCCATGCGGCGTCGCTACTTGCAGTTGCGTCTCGGGACGGCGGCTCATCTGGCACGCCGGCGGACGCCGTTGTGGCTCCGTACATAATTTATATAGGCCTCCCTTTACTGCCGTGGCGCTTACTAGGGAGTGGCTTCGGCGGAGGCTCGGCGTTTTCGACATGTATGCCCTTGTGCATTCAGACGTGCAGAGCACCTACTACTTCCTGGTGGGGTTCATCGCGTACTACGCCGGGCAGTACGCCTTCTTCGGCGCTTTATACGGCGTGTTGCTCATGGCCGCCATTGCCCTCACCTACGGCGAGATGGGTTCCCGCTTCCCCGAGACTGGCGGGTCCTACCTCTACGTCAAATACGCCTTCGGCGCCGCGGTGGCCTACGTCTCCGCGTGGCTCATCGCCTTCGACCAAATCGTGATGGTGGCATACGGCACCATAGACGCCGCTAAGACCCTGAACAAGGCGCTGGGCCTCAACGTCGCGGACTCCCTCCTCGCCGCGGCCCTCACCACGGGGCTCTTCGCCCTCACCCTCGTGGGCATCAGGGAGTCAGCTGCGCTGGCCAAGGCCGTCGCGTCGCTGGATCTTGCTGTGGTACCCGCCCTAATAACATCAGCTCTTCTGCTCCACCCCGCCTTGCCCCCCTACTTCAACTGGGGCGGGGCAGAGGCGGCAAGTCTCCTCTTTGCGTTTTCGCTCCTGTCCCGCGGCTTTACGGGCATAGACGCCATAGGCCAGCTGGCAGGCGAGGCCCGCGAGCCGCTGGTGCAGGTGCCTAGGGCCACGGCCCTGGTTGTGGCGATGGGCACTTTCTACGGCGTTGGGCTCACGGCGGCCATCATGTCTGCCCTGCGGCCCGAGGACATAAAAGACCCAGCGGTGGCCCCGCTGTATCTAGCCGCGTCGATACACCCCGCCTTGCTCTACGCCGCTGCCCTGAACCTCTTCCTTGTGATGACCGTGGCGGCGCTGGCGGGGTACGTCTCCTTCTCCCGCATGATGTATATGCTGGCTGAGGAGGGCCACATACCGGGGGTCCTCGCCAGACTACACCGGAGGTTCAGAACTCCGTACCTCTCGCTAGCCGCCGTGTACCTAATCTCGCTGGCCCTCGTCTTGCCGGGGGAGATAGAGATAATCCTGGCTATATACGCCATCGGGTCCCTCCTAAACTACCTGCTGGTGGCCGCGGCGCTGGCAAAGGCGGCTAGAGGCGGCACCCTCTACAGCGCCTTCAAAACGCCGTATGTCGCGGGAATACCGCTCTCAGCCCTCGTCGCCATGTCCCTCCTCCCAGTGGGCATAACCCTCACCGTCCTGGAGAAGTACAGATACCTCTGGGCCCTCGGCCTGTGGCTACTAGCCGGGGTGGTCCTCTGCCTCATACAACACCGCCGCGGCTAGCTTATAATGTACATATCAGCATAGACACATGAGGCTCAGCGGCAGAAACGTGGTGGTGGCAGGCGCGGGGCCCGGACTGGGCTCCGCCGTAGCGCGGCGCGCGCTGGAGGAGGGAGCCCAAGTCTACGCCGTGGCGAGACGGCGCGAACACCTGGAGCCCCTCGCGGCGCTTGGGATAAGGACTGGGGCGTTTGACCTCTCCAAGCCCGAGGGGGCCGCGGCCGCCGCCGCGGCGGCCGAGAGGGAGCTAGGCCGCGTGGACGGCTTGGCCATCACGGCGGGCGGCTGGGCTCCTGGGAGGCTTGAGGAAACAGAGGAGGAGGTCCTAGACTCCATGCTTTCGGTCAACCTAAGGGCGCATCTCTGGACCGTCAAATCCTTCCTTAAGCTGATGAGGCCGGGGTCCGCCGTGGTGCTCGTGACCTCCATATGGGGGCCCATCAAGAGGTCCCCCGGCGCCTTGGCCTACACCGTGAGCAAGGCCGCAGCCGCCGCCCTTGTGGAGATCTTAGCCGCTGAGCTTCTAGAGAGAGGCATCAGGGTCAACGGCGTGGCGCCCGGCGCCATGTCTAGGGAGGTGGAGGCCGCGAAGCTGGGGGCGCCCGCCGCGCCGCCGGAACACGTCGCCGACGTTGTGCTGTGGTTGCTTACCGACGAGGCGAGGTGGGTGACGGGCGCGTTGATACCGGTAGACGGAGGGAGGAGGTTGATTACGCCGTAGACAAAAGAGAAGACCCACGACGCCCAGCCGTCGGCGCCGATTTCGCCGGCAACGCCAGGCGGGGTGGACCCGTCCAGCGCCACCGGCTTATCCCCCGTTTCCCTCCAAGGGTGGGGGCCCTTGGGGGTTAGGCCCGGGGGCGGCTAAGCGCCGTGGGTTGTAGTTTTGTACCTCTACATTTATAACAGTTATACAGTAATACCCATGTATTATCTTTTTTATTTGTTGTTTGTAAAGTGCAACTATTTAAGCATTCTGATATAGAGACGACAGGCTTATATACTTAGGCCTTCGCGTAGCTATGTATGTCGACTTAACCATGGCAGTGGGGCCGGGGACGGCTGTGTTTCCAGGATACCCGCGGCCTGCCGTTCTTCAGTGGAGCAAGATAGACGTCCACGGCTACTACAGCAATGTGTTGTTCTTCCCCGAGCACGTGGCGACACATGTGGACTCCCCCGCCCACTTCGTCCCCGGCGCGAAGACCGTGGACCAGCTAGATGTCTCTAAGTTCTTCGGGAGGTTTGTCGCCGTTGACTTCAGCCGCCTCCCCCCGAGGGCCGCCATTGGGTTGAGGCAGTTTGAGGAGGCGCTTCCGCGGGGCGTGGAGCTGGGGCCGGGCTGGGTCGTGCTGATAAGAACCGGTTACGACGCGTATGCAGGAACCGACAAGTGGCTGGAGCACCCCGACATCTCGCCGGAACTGGCGGAGCACCTCGCCAAGCTTGGGGTAAACGCCGTCGGTGTCGACGCCCCCAGCCCCGACCACGCGCCCTTTGAGATACACAAAATCCTGCTCAGCCGCGAGGTTCTGATATACGAAAACCTCACTAACCTACCCGCAGTGGTTGGGCGCACCGGCCAATTCATAGGCCTCCCCATAAAGGTGGCTGGTGGCAGCGGGGCGCCTGTGAGGGCCGTCGCAGTCGTATGAGGGCCTACTCCACCAGCGCCAACCTGGGCTCAGGCTTCGACGTCGTCGCCGTCGCCCACGACGCCTACTTCGCCGAGGCGTACGTAAAGGTGGAGTCGGGGTGCGGGGTGCACGTCAGGTTTAGGGGGTTCGACCCGGGGGAGGACAACACCGTGAAGAGGGCCTTCAGCCACTTGTTCGAGCGGCTTGGCCGTTGCTGGGGCGTGGAGGTGGAGGTGGATAACAGAATCCCCATCGCGAGGGGGCTGGGCAGCAGCGGGGCCTCCTCGGCGGCGGCGCTGGCGGCTTTTCTCCGGGAGGCGGGGCTGAGGGTGGATCCGCGGCTTGTGGTGGAGGCGGCCGGCCTCGGCGAGGCGGCGGCCGCCGGGTCGCCGCATTTCGACAACGTGGCGGCGGCAGCTCTCGGCGGCGCCGTGGTCATAGTCTCTACCCAGCCTCTTGAGGTGGTTAAATTCTCGCCGAGGCTAACCTTCGTGGTGGGCGTCCCCGACGTGCCGCCTATGCCTGAAAAGACTAAGCTCATGCGTGGCGTGTTGCCGCGGGAGGTGCCGTTTAGGACCTACGTGGCTCAGCTTTCGCGGGTTGCCGCGCTTGTGGCGGGGCTGGCATCCTCCGACCCCCAGCTGGTTGCCCTGGGCATGCGGGACGACGTGGTGGAGCCGGCCCGGTCTCCCTTTGTCCACGGATACGCCAGGTTGAAGAGATACGCCGCCGAGGCCGGGGCCTTGGCCGTCGCCATCTCCGGCGCCGGCCCCTCCGTCGTTGCGCTGGTGGATGAGAAACACATCGACGCCGTGAAGAACGCCATGGCCAAGGCCTACGCCGAGGAGGGGATACGCGCCGAGGTCAAGGTGGCCTCCGTCGCAGGCGGCGCGTTAGAAAATATTTAAAAGAGTGTCAATTTATACATGGTTAAGGTGGTGAAAAGAGATGGTAAAGAGGAGGAGTTTATACCTGAGAAGGTTGTGGTAAGTATACTCAAGGCCGGGGCGCCTGTGGACGTGGCGAGGAGAATTGCGAAGAAGGTGGAGTGTATGGTTATGGAGAGGGAGAACGTGACGGCGAAGGAGCTGACGCGGTACATACTGGCCGAGTTGAAGAAGGTGAACGAAGAGTGGTACCGGAACTGGATCGTCTTCGACCAGGCGGTTAAGAGGAGGCGGACTGAGGAGGAGTTGAAGTAACCCCCTCGGGTGTGCAGTACATTTTTTCACCCGGCGCAAGCCTAACCGGATCTCTCAGCCTCTCCGGGAAGGCGTCGGCGTAGCGGCTGAACTCCTCTAAGTCGAGGGTTTTCTCCTCGCCGTTGTAGACCTTGTCGACGAGGAGGTCGATGTAAACCACGCGGCGGCCCCACTCCGGCTCGGTGTTGATGTTTAGGTACGTCCCCACGTGTCTGCCCCCGGCGTCGTAGTAGCTGTGGACCACGTAGTGGCCTCTCCGCGGTATGCAGGTAATGGCGTAGAACCCCTTCTCGATCTTGACGCCGATTCCGTCTAACACGCCGCCCGGCTTCAAGACCCGCCTCACCACGAGCATCTGAGGCGTCTTCCGTATCACCTCCCCCCGCATCTTCACCACGTCGCCCCAGGGCTTTATGTGGAGTATCTCCACGGCCTCCTCCGCGAGGAACTCAACAGCCTTCTCGTACACGTCCACGCCTGCGTAGTCCAGCAGGTCTAGACATCTGCCGAGGCCCTGCGCCCTCAGGGCGTGGTGCCCCTTGGCAGTGGGCGCGGCGGCGGAGCGCGCGGCGTCCAGCCGCTCCTTTGCGTACTTGTCAAAGAGAGCCACGGCGAGACACTTGCCGCGTCTGAGCACCGCGCCGGGGGGCCCGCCTTGAGACACGCGGAGCATCTCTCTGTACAGCTCCTGCGCCTCCTTCGCCAAGTCCTCCTCCCCGGCGTAGCGCGCCGACGACTTAAAGCGGAGGCCTAGAGAGGCGTAGTTCCTCAGCTTCGTCTCGGCGAGGATCCTAAGCCTCAGCCTCTCCTCGGGGGGTATGTGTCTGCTGTAGGCGACCCGGCCCGTGGTGTTGAGCTCTAGGTACTTCCCCTCCACCACAATCTCAGGCGCGGCGACGCCCCGCGCCGGCCCCAGCGGCGGCTTTAAGACCGTGTAGACCGACACGGCGTCCTGCTCCACCACGTAGCGGCTGGGCACATCGAAGAGGAGGCCGCCGGGCCCCTCCACGACATTTCCGCCGACGGCCCGCCCCACGAAGACCTCGTGCCGCCCCACTGGCGAGGTGAAGACCACAGGCTCTGCGTAGTCCCTCAGCAGCCGTAGAAACTCCTCGACGGCCGGGCAGTCGCCGAGTAGCACCACCCCGCTCCTCGACAGGTGGTCCTTCACGGTAAGGTCCGGCGGCGAGTAGTCCGGCTCTATGCCGAGCCTCGCCGCCACCTTCGGCGTCGCCTGGACCACCTTAAACCCCCAGTCCAGCGCCAGCTTGGTTAGGGCGGTGGCGTAAATCCCCCTAACTCGTATCTTGAACACAGCCAGAGGAAATCGGAGTTTATAAAAGCCTTGGCGACAAGTTGCGCCCGCGGCGGGGGAGCCAGCTGGTTTCGCCATTGAGGACTCGGCGCGGTATAGAGACGACGTTGAAGCCGTCATTAGTGTGGAGGGGCGTTCGACTGGTCTGCGGAGTGCGGCTACTTCAACGGCAAGTCTATGCAAGCGATGTAGGACCTTGTTTACGGATGGGGTTTGCGCCTCGATAAAGGCCAAGGCTGGTGTCTCCAGCGGAGCCGTAGCGGTCTTTTTAACGCCATAGATGGAAAAGCTCGACACGGTTGGGAAACTGGGAGCAGAGGCCGGTAGCGGCTTATTTAAACCGGCGGGTTGATAGATGCGCCGAGTGGTGAGGAGTCCTTCCGCTTCTGATCTGTTAAGAGATTTATAGATGACTGTCTTGTGTCCTGTGATCCCCATCAGCGTGATGGCGACGGGGGTGGGCACCACCTCTTTTAGGGTCAAGGGCAGGTTCGGCGTGGGGAGGCCGAGCGATTTCTCGGCGCCGCTCCGGCCTATTGTGAGCTGGAATATCACGCGGCGGTGCAACCTCAAGTGTCTCCACTGCTACATAGACGCTGGGCCTGCGGAGGCTGGGGAGCTGTCGACGGAGGAGGCGCTCAGGCTGGTGGATCAGATGGCGGAGGTGGGGGTGCCGCTTATCCTCTTCACCGGCGGCGAGCCTCTGGCGAGGCCTGACTTTTTCCAAATCGCGGCTAGGGCGGGGGAGCTGGGGATTAAGCTGGTGCTTTCCACCAACGGGACTCTCATAACGCCTGACGTGGCAAAGAGGCTTAAGGAGCTGGGCTTCGTCTACGTGGGGGTCAGCCTAGACTCCATAGACGAGAGGTTTCACGACGCGTTTAGGGGGGTGCCGGGGAGCTTCGCCGCGGCGCTCGCCGGGATTAAAAACGCCTTAGTAGCCGGGCTGGACGTGGGGCTTAGGTTCACCGTCACCGCCAAGAACATCCACGAGGTTGGGCAGTACGTGGACTTCGCCGCGGCGCTCGGCGTGAGGAGGATAACCTTCTACCACCTCTCAGCCGCAGGCAGGGCCCAGAAGCTCCCCCCAGACTGGTGGTACACGCCGGAGCAGTACCGCCAGTTCATGGAAACCCTCATCGCCAAGGCCCGGCAGTACACCGGCAAGCTGGAGATAGAGACCACCCTCGCCCCCTTCGACGGGATATACCTAGCCCTCACGCTGGGCAACGGCGACGAGCAGTACCTAAAGTTCGTGGAGTCAACCGGCGGATGCGGCAGGAAGATAATCTCCATATACCCCAACGGCGACGTCTACCCCTGCCAATTCATAGACTTCTACAAACTCGGCAACGTACGGGAGAAACCCCTCAAGGAGATCTTGACCCCCGACAAGCTGGAGCCCTTCATACACACCGAGAAGTACCTCAGAGGCCCCAAATGCTCCGCCTGCCCCTACAAGCAGTACTGCAAAGGCGGCGACAGAGCCAGAGCCCACTACCTAACCGGCGACACTTTCGGCGACGACCCCCTCTGCCCAATACCCACCCTCTTCGGCAAACCCCAATAAAAAGCCGCAACCCTACTGGCGGCTTTTGACCAGCTCTCTTCAACCAAGCATCGCAGAAATCACCAGGAGAAGAGTCAACACCACGTAGAGGCACCTGCCACGTCCAATACTCCACCCCTCCAAAAATCCACAGGGCGTACCCCAACAAGAACCAGCTACAGGCGCCAACAGAGACACTCCCGGCCCCCGTCCAC
>WYEI01000154.1 GCA_009903905.1 Pyrobaculum sp.
CTAATAACGCAACTCTACGCAAAAGCCACAGGCGTCGAGAACTTGACGCCAAGACAGATGGCAGGCGCCGCGGCGATCTTCGCCGCAGTCCTCACAGCGATGGGGTCAACGCCCAGCGCCACCCCAACCCCGCCCTAGGCGAAACCTGCACACAGATGACACGTTGACTAAGAAATGGGACCCCCTTGTTCGCAGGTAACTCCGGCCTTAGCCCCGCCTTGAGGGCGTGAGCCGTCGTAATGCCCGAATCTGGGAGCGTAGGGCCGTCTCAGCCGCGGCGGCTAGCCGCGTTTCGTCTCTTGACGTATGAAAGTAAGAGCTTCATGACTCTACACGAGACGTACAGAGACAACACGTCCATAAACGCGATAAGGGGCATGTTCCATCTAACATAGACGTCGAATCCCATCTCAAACGTCCTAGAAAACAGCCCGTCGGTCAACAAGTCCGCAACTGCCAGAACGGCTACGTGATGCTACAACGATCCCGCCATGAACAAGAATCTCCACAGCTCCCGTCGTAGACCCTAGACGCTATGTACACAAGCACGATAAAGACCGCAAGAGGGGCAACGGCATACCACAAGAAGAGAGGCTCTACAATAGGCTCAAGCGCGAGAGGCGCCGCGACAAGCCCGAAAACAACAACAAAACCGCGCCTAAGACCTATACACGAGGCAAAAACAAAGACTACAAGAAGACCAAATCAGCGACAAAACACCCCGAGCAACCGCGACCAAGGCTAGACAAATCACAACAACGAAAATTTGGTAGAAAAGGGAGAAGTTTTTATCGGTTGTACTACTGGCTTTTTCTGAACCGCTCTGGGTAGTGTCTGAGCTCTATTAGGTAGATGAGTATGGCTATTATTGTGAGGGTGAACATGGCAGTCCACACGGTGCTTTGGAACGCCCAGGTCTTCTCCTCTCCCACTATCTTCTCGTAGCCGCCCGACTTGGCGAAGAGATTGAACACGTCAGGGCTGGCGAGCATTGCGGCATTCAGCAGAGCTATGCCCACCGTCACAACTGCGGCTATGTAGATGAGGAGGTTTGCCCTATTCATGGCCCTCGCCCCTCTTCTGGAGCTCCATGTAATAGCCTATGGAGATTAGAGCTGCCAAGAACAACATAGCCGACAGTATCCCCGCGGCCACCCGCTGATACGTCACGCCGTGTACTATGTCCTCTACTGTGGAGCCGAAACCCGGGGCGGAGTACAGGGCGTAGATTATGTTCACCGTGTAGGCGAACAGCGCAACGAGGACGGCCTCGAAGAGTAGCGCAGTGTAGGAGGCCCACCTCCTGTCTACGTGTAGAAGGCCGTAGACAGATATGGCGCCTATCACGGCCACGGCCGCCGCCACGTACGCCAAAGCCGTAGCCGACAGGCCCTGGACCTCAACTGCCAGCATCATGGCCCCACCGCCTGCGGAGTCCCTATATACGGCACCGCGTAGTCAGGCGGCACGGAGATCCTGGTGAGCGGCGTAATCTCCTTGGGTATATCCACGAGGAAGCCGAGGACCGTGCCGTAGCCGATTATGGCTATGTAGACTATGGCGATGGCCACCCAGATCCACCGCTCCTCGATGGAGACGCCGCCCCTCCTGTCTAGCAGGGGCACCACCAGCGCAAACAGCACCAGGAATATGGGTAGGCCCACCGATATGAACGGGTCGATCATCTTGACGTAGGTGTAGTACCACATGACTGGCCAAGGCGGCCTGACGCCTGCCGGGACCTGTTGGCCCGGCACCCAGGGCTCCAGCAACGGAAGCGGCGTCATGGCGGCCAGTAGCAGTATGACGCTGAGCTGGAGCAACAGCTGGCCCACCGTGAGGGCGAACCTGTGTGGGTAGAAGGGCTCCTTCTCCTCCATGGCCTTTCTCCTAAGCTCCTCGTCTTTGATCGGAGGCGGCGCCACGCCGCCGTAGAGAATGCCGTTTATCTTAAGCCCAAGTAGCACTAAGATTATGGCCGGCACTATCAAGATGTGGAGGACATATATCATCTTAATCACTTGGTCGGTCACGAAGAGAGAGCCCAGGACGGAGAGCACCAGCTGGCCCACCGGTATGCCGAAGTAGTCGAAGTAGCGGAAGATGTTAAGGCCGATCTGGATGGCGAGGATGCCGTCTAGGTGAAGAGGCAGGATGTAGCCCAGCACCGCCTGGTTTATGGTGAGGAAGCCGAGGAACACGCCGAGTAGCCAAAGGGCCCCGCCTCCCCGCCTCTTGTAGGACCCCAGTATAAACTTGGCAAAGAAGTGGGCAAGCGTGGCGAAGATCATCATATACGCCGCCCACAGGTGGATCTGCCGCAGTATGAAGCCCAGCGGCGTGAGGTAGGTGATCTTGTAAACGCTTGAGTAGCTCTGAGTAGCGTCGTACACCTCATTGCCAAGGTGGCCCAGCAGGGGATCAGGCGGAGTCTTGGTCAGCGAAAGCCCAGGCGTGTAGAGCAGAGCCAAGGCAAAGCCCGTTATAGCCAGTATGAAGAAGCTCATGGCGGCTACGTCTCCCAGCCAATACAGCGGGTTTAGGTTGGAGTACCGCGGCACCGGGTGCTCCAGAAACTCCTTAAGATGGAACCGCTCCAGTATCAGCTCCCAAAGTCTTACAAGTGCCCTCATATGTACGCCTTCACAGCGTATACTCTGTCTCCCTTTACCGCCACCTTAATAGGCCTCAGAGAACGCGGCGCAGGCCCGCCGGATACATAAGCCTCTAGAAACGGCCACCTCTTGCACTTGTCGGGATTCTTGGCGCACTCGTCGGGGTTCTCGACGCACCCGTTGGGGTCGGGGCAGATGTTGAAGAAAGAGCCGTGACAGGGACATGCAAAGCCCATGAGGTACTTGCCGCCTGTGGGGTTCACTGGGCAACCGAAGTGCGTGCATACTGTGTTGTAGGCAACGGGGTACTCCTTGCCATCTGTTGCCTTCACGAGGCCGAAGACGGCTGGTATGGCCATGTTGCCCTTCTTCAAGAGAACAAACTTGGGTCCCTGTCTGAGCTCCGAAATGGGGACCGAGTACTCCTCGGGGCAGTTATCCACGTTTTCGCAGAGAACCACCTCGACTGAGCTGTACTCCCCCTTTAGAGCCAGCGCCTTGGCGTTTATCACCGATCCGACAAGCGGCGCCGTCAAAGCTCCGAGGCTAAGAGCCACCGAGGAGCCGATAAAAATTTTTAGGACGTTTCTCCTGTCTTCGTTCACCATAGTCACCCAGAGGCTTTGGCGGCTGCCTCTTTCAGCATCTCGACGAGGGCTGGGACTTGGTCTGTGGCCCAGTTGCTGTAAGTGGCTTTGTAGGCCTGCACCTGCGTCCTCATGGTGGTGGAGTACTGCGGCGGGTTTGTGAGGTATTCCTTCAGCAACTCAGCCGCCTTTTCGGGATCCGCGGCTGGGTTTTCTAAGCCCTTCTCCTTGAAGAACCTCCCAATTACGGAGCCCCCGGCGCCTGGGTTGCCAAGAAGCGTCTTGCTTAGGTCAGGTCCTACGGCGCCGCCAGAGATACCCAGCGACTTAATGGAATGGCAGGCGGTGCACCCGATCTCTGAGAAGTACTGCTTCCCCTTCTCAGCCAGCTGGGAGTCGTACTTGATCCCGGTGGTCGGTGCGGTGCCTGTCGAGGAGCCTGTTTGGGTTGCTGGCGGGGTAGTCTGCGTCGGAGTTGTTGTGTGGGTCGGCGCCGGAGGTGGTGTAGATAGTTGCTGAAGCGCTATGACTGTGGCAATTACCACCACCGCTATCCCTATTATTAACGCGAGTGTTGGCCCGTGCATAGAGAAGCATTCTCAGCTATTTTTAAACTTAACTTATGCACATTCTTCGTCGGCTTCAGCGGTATATATTTGTTTACTTAATTTATATATAGCTTTATAGTAAGTTGCATAAAGGATTTTAAAATCCAATAGGTTCAAAGTATCTCATGGATAGTAAAATACACCTATCAGTTAAAAACTATGTAGCATGGTCTCTAATTGTAGGCATAGTGTTCCTCGTATCTATGTGGGCTAGAAAGTAGGGGCACCGCCGCGTCCCATCAGCCCTGCCCCGTCGTCTGTCTCGCAATATGTCTTCGTGCCGTATACCATTGTATATACAGGTGCCGGGTTGTCACGGCGCTGTTCATAGAAACTACGATATTGTTTTAGAGAGAGGGAGGGGTATGGAGAGGGGTAGGGTGATGGAGCTGACAACTATCTTCGGTGCCGCCGCGGTGCTGGTTTATCTCGCCGTGTTGGCCGCGGTTAACGTCTACGCTATATGATAATTACGGAAAGCTGGAGGGGAGGGGCCAGTACGTGACGGTAAAAGTCTACGGTAGGCAGTTCTCATGGGAGTTCGTATATCCTAATGGAATCTAGGAGTTGCTAATATAACTCTCACAGCCATGCCGGTGGACAGCTCCTCTGTTTTACCTAGGTAGTTAACGTCTATAAGCCCCAATTGGGCCTTAATGCCGAGAGCCGACTCCAGGATCTCGACGTAGTCGCGTGCCCTTCATTCTTGGGCATCTGGGGCTCCGGGGGACGTAGAATCATATGCAGTAGCTGTGAGGTCTACATCTCCAGAGCCCCGAGATGCGCTTCAGCAGGGTGGATTTGCCGGAGCCGTTTGGCCCAATCACCACCGCCCTGTCCCCAACCTCCACATCTACGTCCAGCTGGAAGCCGCCTAGTTGCCTTTTCGCAATCAGCCTCATAGTCTCCTCTTTGCCGCAAGCCACACGAGGGCCACCGCCAAGGCGGCGGCCATCTCTACGCCTAGGGGAGGCGATCTATACGGTCTCGGGTCGATGAAGGCCACATTGCCCACGGCGAGGCTTTCCACGAGGAACCTGGCGGGCGACGCCGATATGGGGGCCAGGAGGAGGTCCGACTTCGCGAGAACCTCGGCGAAGGCGCTCCGGTAGACGTAGGGGCTGGTGGAGGCGTGTCCCTGACACGTGTTGCCTCTAATATCCGCCTTTAGCTCCGCCCCCGTGAGGAATATATCGACGTAGAGGGCGGGGATGGAGTTGCCCACGAAGGTGTTGTTCACCATCTTCACGTATGGGGACGAGACACCTCTGTAGGTGTGGCCTATGTGGTTCCCCCTCCACCCAGTTCTCCGTGATGACTATGTCTGTGCGGTTGCCCCTTCCGCCCATGACGAGGATTTAGATCCCGTGCACATTTCCGAGAGATCTGTTGTGTATAAACGTGCCGTTGGCGACGTCTGCAATGAAGAGGCCGTAGCCCTCCGACCAGTCCACGTTGTCTACAAGGGCGGAGTCCCCAACATAGATGTCTTGGGAATACATGGTTACGACGCCCACATAGTTGTGCATGGCCGAGACGCCCCGGATGTCCACGGATCTACTGAACATGACGTGTACGCCGTACCGCGAGCGCAGAATCGTCACGTTCTCTATCTTCACATCTCTGCTCTGCTCCACATATACCCCGTCGTGGAAGCCGCTGAGGTAGACGTCTTTGACGACGACGTGGGTAGAGTTGTATATGTATATACCGGTGTCTCTGCGGTACACCGGAAGCTCCAGGCTCCCCTCGATTGAGCCCCGCGAGATGGTGACGTTGCGCGAGCCGGCCACCAGTATGCCGGCGGAACACCTTATGCGGAAGTTCACGACGGTTACGTTGGTTGCGTTGATCACCACGCAGAAGTCCGCGGGCCTCACCTTATACGCCGCGAATAAGCTCCCGCCCATCTCCACGGGGCCCATATACCCCTCCAACGTGGGCGAGACAACAACGTTGTTTGTGTTTATGACAAGCGCATACGTCAGCGCCGCAACCAGAGCCGTGAGGAGACTAACAGCCCCCATCCCAACCAGGGGGCACAGACCAAGACTCGCCGTATCTAAACCGCTCCAGGAGACAGGCGCCGGAGACGGTTTTTATCAGCCTGCCCGGCCGCGGCCCCCATCTCACCTCGCCGCGTCTATACGCCTCCACGTTTTCCGGCCTAGCCGCCAGAAACCCCGTGTTCATGGAAGTGAACTCGTCTGTTATAAGCACCACGGCGCTTCTGAGGTCTATCCACTGCCCATCTACGCGATCCCTTGTGCAGACGGCCAGAACCCGCCCGCCTCTACTCCTGACAACCTTATACCAAACTGCGGCGCAACCCAAGTCGTCGAAGAAGTACCACCTACGTCTGCCGAATTCCTCCATGTACATGGCCGAGGAGGACGGCTGGTAGTCTACAATCATTTTGCACACGGGACACTCGTCCCGCCCGTATAGGATGGGCGGGTTGTCGCATGTTGTCTCTCTGCCTTCGAGGAGCTGGGTTATAAAAAGCGGGGAGGCCAGCGCAGTTGCCAGAGCTCCGCCCAATATCAACAGACGGCGTCGGGTGACCACAGCCTTTCCACCGAAAATATATTTGAATCTACTGGTTCATCAAGCAGATGTTTCGGCCGTTCACTGTACTATCGAGCGGCTGAGGGCCAGAAGCGTCAGGAGGGCCGTTAGCGGCATGGCGAGCGTCGCAAGGTCCATACGGCCGGCGGCTAGGGACAGGGAGTAGCCTAGGACGAGGGCCGCCGTGAGGGTCATGGAGACCGTCACGCCGGACTTGGCCGCGGTTGAGAGCAACGCCGACGCGGTGGAGGCCGCTGCGAAGTAGGCAGAGGTGGGCGGCAGAAGCCACAGCTCGGGCGGCCTCATCGAGGCGGCGTAGTAAATCGCTGAGTAAAAGAACGAGGCCGCAACCGAAGTTAAGAAAAGCGCAAAGAACTTGGCCGCGGCCACCTTCTCCGGCTGCCTCAGTAGCCTGAGCCCGTCGAGGGTGCCCAGCTCCTCCTCCCGCAGAACCTGGACGTACCCGTAGAGCGCCGCCGCCACGAAGTTCACCGCGGCCAGCCCGGCGGCGTAGTGTCTGTCGAAGACGAAGCCAAAGGCCGCCGCTATTAGGAAGGTCGACGCCAGCGTCTCCCAGCTCCTAGCCAAGAGCTTAACCTCCCTCTCTAGGTAGGGCCGCATGTCGGCGCGGTGGGGCGCAACGTGCCTTCTCTCAACTCAAACCACGCCTTCGCGCCCACCTCCATGTAGTCACACATGGACGATGCGGTGACCACCGCGGGCCCTTTGAATCTGCGCACAACCTCAGCCACGGCGCGCCTCCCCTCCGCATCGAGACCCAGCATGGGCTCGTCCAAAAGAAGAGCCTCGGGCCCCCCGAGGAGGGCCCTGGCGAGGTCGGCGCGGCGCCTCCAGCCGTAGCTCAGATGCGAAAACTTGGCACGGAGATGCTTCTCCAAGCCGAAGAGCTCCACCACCTCTCTGTAGTCTGCCTTAAGCGCCCCGGCGTAGAACTTCAAGTTCTCCTCCACGGTTAGGTCTGGATGCATCATAGGTTGCTGGAGCGCCACGCCGACCCGGCCCGGCCGCCTCACCTCGCCGCGGGTGGGCGGGACGAGGCCCGCCAGTATCTTGACGAGCGTGGTCTTGCCTGAGCCGTTGGCGCCGTATATCGCGACGACGCTCCTCACGTCGAGGGACACGTCTCTGAGGACCCACCCCGAGGAGTACCGCTTCCACACGTCAATTGCCTGCACGGCCGAAGACAGAATCATTAATAAAACAGTTGTCCGATACGCGAGGAGACCGGCCGCGGAGGTACCGGCTACATATACAAGCTAGGAGGGAGAGGATAAGCCACACGTCTCTTCGGCGCGGACACGGCAGTGAGGGTAAGGCCGAGGATCTGGTCTAAGCCGCAGGACCGCGTCGTAGAGACCCCCGCCGTGGCTAACAGCGGGCTTAGGCAGAGCTGACGCACCTGCCGATACCGCCGGCCACTCCTCGTCTTATCCCCCCCTGAGTCTGGTTGAAGCCGGCTCTGTGAGAGCCTTCCTCCTGAGAGGGGCTGTGGATGGTGTATGTAGGTGACAGAGAAGTGGGCCTTCCGCCGACGTCGTGACATCGGCCGCTGAGACAGAGTTGCTTATTGGCGATAGGCTTGCCGAGGACCTCGGCGTAATAGCGCCGGGCTAGGAAAAGTGGAAGTTTATAAACCACCAATGTGATCAGATACAGCGAGAAGCCGCAATATGGTGACGAGATTTATTGCAGGCCAGTTTTACAACTGATCCCTTGGGCAGGAGAATTTACAGTCTCGTCGGGGTCCCCCTAGGCGTCTTCATAGGCCTGGCGGCGCCTACGCGGGGCTACGCATATACGTGGGGGTCTCTGCGTGGTCAGCTCTAGCGCTCGTGTACGAAGTCGTGTTGACGTTTATATCGCTCTACTTCCCGGTGTCGGAGGTCGCCGTCGCCGCGTCGCTCCTCGCGAACCCCCTCGTCGCGGCCCGCCTCAGCGGCGTCGTGCAGTCCTACCGCATCTGCCGACCCTCGGCGACGTCGGCGACCACCTCTATAAATCCCTCGGGACACACGCGCCGCTTCTCTTCCCAGCCGTAGCAGTTGCGTGGATCTTCGCGACGTCGGCGGCAGCGGTCATGGCGGCGTCTAGGCGCGACCTATGAAGTGGCTCTACCTCACCATCCCCCTGGTCTTCGCCGCCGCGCTGGTGCCCATGGGGGGCCTAAGCCTGGGACACGCCATACTACACCTACTCACCCCAGCCATGGCCGCCGTCCCCCTCTACCTCTCCATAAGAGCATACAGAAGAGCAGGCGGCCAACGCCTCCTCAACCTCGCAACAGCCTTCGGCCTCCTCTTCGCCGGTCAGTCCGTCCTCTCGTACTCCATGTACACAAGCACCTTCATATACTTCGGCGACATCCCGCTGGACCACCTGATCCACTACGTGGCCTTTATCTTCTTCACCATGGCCCTGCTGGGAGACCGGGAACGCCCACACGGCAAGCTCCACCACCCATGGACAAGGCGACATACAGAAGAAGCGGCAGATGACGCCACGGGTAGAGACATCAGAAGAAATCTACTGGAGCGAGGCTAGGTACCTAAGGGCTATGGGGACTATAGACAGCGCAACTAAGGCCGACGTGAGGAAGACGTAGGGAGGCCCCAGGTGTGTGTATATGAGGCCTGCCGTGGCGGGGCCTACGAGTCTGCCCAGGGAGCCCGCCGATTGCAAAATGCCGAAGCTCGTCCCCCCAGCGCCGCTTATTGAAGACGCTATGGCGAATAAGTTGGAGGCGGCAATGAGCTGGCCAACCGAGGCAAGAGCGGCCCCTAGGTAAAGTAGCGGAAGCTCCCCGGCGGCCAGCAGGGCCAGGCCGATGCCGGTTATCGCTACGCCCACGGCCGCCGCTGTGCCCGACGCCAGCCTGCCCTCCAGCCGCCTCACGGCCATCTGTCCCGCTGCCGTGGCGACCCCTGCCACGAGCATCAAGACCCCTATCTGGCTGGGCGTCATCCGGAAGACGTCTGCGCCGTAGTACGACACGAGGCCTTCAAACATGGAGAAGGAAAAGTTGAGGAGGAGCACAGCCGCGGACAGAAGCCCGAGCTCCAGCTTAAACGTCCACTGAACCCGCCCCCTCACGACGGGGATCCGCGTGACGACCGCCGCGGCCGCGACAGACATGGCCGTGGCTAAGAGAAAAGGCAACCTCGGCGCTATGCTGCCGGCGACTCCGCCGAGCACCGGGCCTAGGACGAAGCCTGCGCCGAACGCCATGCCGAAAAGAGCCATAGAGGAGGCCCGGCGCTCGGGCGGCGAGAGATCCGCCACCAAGGCCTGCAGGGCGCCTATGGTCCCGCCGCCGAGGCCCGCCACGGCTCTAGCCACCGCCAAAGAAAAAAGCGAGTTGGAGAAATAAGCGGCGGCGTTCCCCAGCGCCGAGAGGAGCAACCCCGAGGCGACTATGCGAGTCTTGCCTAGCCTGTCTGCAAGAGCCCCCCACAGCGGGGCGCTGAGGAGCTGAACCAGCGAGAAGAGAGACACGAGGAAGCCCTGGGCCGCGGCGTCGCCGCCGAGCTCCCTCAGCAGAAAAGGCATGACTGGGATCACCATCCCGAACCCGATCATGTGGATGACCAAGGCCACCAGCAGAACCACCAAGCCGCGCATAGGGACGCGTGGTTTTCCCTTTTTATAGAATGTTATAGACAACCGCCAGCAGAGCCGTGAAAAACGCAGACCTGGCAAACTCCCTCCACCCCATCTTTGCGATGTCTTCGTAACGGGAATACTTCACGTTAGACTTAACGTTTTTCAAGAACTTGTAGAGAGGCTCAGCAGAGGCCAGCAGAGTAGAAGGCCAGAGAAGCGCCGCGAACACAGCCACGGGGGCCCAGGCGTACAGCGCCATGTGGGGCCTTACATTTCTAAAGGCGAGCCGCGACTCCACGTAGTACGCAGTGGCCACGTGGTACCCCACGAAGAGGACGTATACGAGGTAGTCCTTAGGCCCCAGCTGGTGGGCCACCACTGCCTTAACCAGGAGGAAGATGGAGGAGAGGAGGGCCGTGCCCGCCACGACGCCCTCAACGCTCCGCCCCCTCCCCCCATGCATAAGCGCGGCGTATGACACAAAGAAGAGGAGACCTACGGCATACGCGATGGGGTTCCACCAGCCGAAAGCCGCCGCGGCTACGTAGGGCAGGAAGTTGAGGGAAGTCAGGGCGTAGAACTGCCTGGGAGTTTTTGCGTAGAAAACCGGGTCGAAAGTGAAGAGGTGGAGGAGATAAGCCAGAGTGGCCAAGGCCAGGGGGAGCGGGGAGAGGTATGGAAGCGAGGTCGCCACGGCCAGGAGATAGCTAAACGTGAGGATGCCCAACACGCTTTTCTCCCTAGGCAACATGTGCGGAGGTTCGCTACGCATTAAAAAACAAGCCGGTTCTCCAGGTTAACCTAAGCGGATCGACGCCGTGGAGATCTGGCTTGCTGTACCGTCGAAAGGATGCCGCCCGCCGTGGCAAACACCGCGCCTATCCATATGAGGTTGACGAAGGGAATCATCTTGACGAGGACGACGTAGCCCCGGGGGTTCAGAGCCATGAGCTCCTCCACCTCCTCCGCCGTCAGCGGCCTCCCGGCGTATGCCGAAAGGAGGAGCCAGGCGCCTACGGCGTTGCATCTGTCGAGGTTCGCGCGGGCGGCTGTGACGAGGAGGCGGGGCACAGACACGTTGCCCCACTGCGCCACCTCGGTGGTCACCGCGACGTATATGTCGTCAAGCCCTCTGGGCTTGACGGCAACGCCGTGGACAAGCCCTCTCACCATCTTGAACTCGCCGGCCGCCTCATACCGGATCTCCGCGTCGACCGGATCCCCGTCTAAGGTCAGGCGGACGACTTCCCCTACGTAGTTCAGCGCCGTCTCGTTGAGGCCGCATGCAAAAACCGCCGAGGCGGGACCGTACCGCGAAGGGCTGAAAAACAGCGGCCGGCCGCCCCTGCCTATAACCCCCACCAGGAGCCTGCCCGCCGGGGTGTCCACGGTGGAGTTCACGTAAATCCACGTCTCGCCCACAGCGTGGAACCCGGGCGGGAAGCCGCCGAAGGCCACCACCAGATCCGTGCCGTTAACCCTAAACCTACGGAACTCAACCCTCCCCGCCACGTCGCGGAGGGCGGCGGCGATGTCAGCAAGGTCCCCGGAGACGTAGCCTTCTAGATACGGCGGGATTGAAACGAGCTCGCGCGGCCCGGCTACCTCGGCCCCTGCAATGCCTAGGTTAACCTCGCCGTAGGGCAGAAGCGGCACAGTGGCGTTCCCCCCCTCGTCGAGGGCTAGCACCGCGGCGTAGGACATGTGGTAGGCGTATGGCCCGCTCAGCGCGGCGCCGGCGGCCACAAGCGCCAGGCCTAGATGAGCCACCGCGGCGCCGGGCGACTTCCTGAACTGCAGGATGGAGGCAACTGCGGCGCCTGCGGCGAACAAGGAGAGGAGGTAGATAGAGAGGTTGGTGAGGGGGTGGCTCGCGAGGGACCACGGCTTGGCCTGCCAAAGCGCAACCGCCAACGCCGCCGACGCCGCCGTCCACAGAGCCGCGGGCTTGGCGCCGAGTTCCCTCTTCATCATGAGCACCAAGGCGGCGGCCGTCGCCGGGATCAACACGGGGTGGATCAGATTTATCGCCCCGTCGCCGGAGGGGGCCACCGCCGCCACGCCCACCAGTGAAGCAACCACGGAGGGCGCCAGCAGCCAATACACGTAGAGACCCACTGCCAAGGGCCCCAGATACGCCGGGTCTCTGCTCCTCTCTCTTGCGAGGGCGAGGAGACCCGCGGCGAGGAGCAGAAGCGACGGGATGAGCGCAATCCTCCCGGCCCATATGACGCCTGCGAAGGAGTGGAGGGGGGACACGCCGCTGTAGGTCACGGCCATGGTCAGAAACACAGCTGCGGCGGACATGTAAAGGGCGGCGTTGCCCCCGCCGTGTAGGTAGGCGGTTAAAAACAGCCACAGGACGAAAAGCGCCGTCTCCACGGGGTCCCACGCCCAGTAGCCGCCCCAGCCGAAGGTGGTATACGACCAGTAGCCCCCAAGCGCCAAGCCGGCGGTGGCGAAGGTCCAAGCGAGGCGCATCAAGGGCTGGGCGAGCCGCCTCTCGGCCGCCGCCGACAGCACAAGGGCGTACGCCGCCACGACTAAGATGGGGTGGGGGACTGCCCACGGGCTTCTGAGGAGGGGGTTGAGACCTATTCCCGGCCCCCCGCCGCCCCACCGGGCGAAGGCCCCCAAGGCGGCGCCTGCGGCGAGAAAAGCAACGCTGACAGCCGCGACGCGCCTGCTCCTAGCCGCCAGCGCCACGGCGCCTGAAATAGCCGAGACGTAGAGAAACACCCCGCCCACGTTTACGAGGGAGGCCGCCAGCCTGTAGTAAAGAGGCATCCCGGCTGAGGCGTTGGCGTACACGTCGAGGAAGGAGAAGTCAAGCGTCAAGAACCGGCTGACGTAGAACGCCCACGCCGCGAGGCCCACGGCGCCAATAAGCCACCACACGCGCCGGCTCCGTTTTGCTATATAAACATGACGTATAAACCGTTAACCTCAACGCATATATCCTCTCAGCATCGTAGCGTCATGCGGTTCAAAGACCTCGCCGTCGGCCTCCTCGCCGTTATTTACACCTCTCTACTATCTTTCCTTGCGCTGAGGGGGCCCTTCCCTGCTCTGGTGCCCCTAGGTAGCCCCACCGCGTATAGAAGCCTCTACATACACGTTCCTCAGTCAATCGCAGCACTGCTTCTGGCGGCCGCCGCCGCTACGTTTGCCGTTTTGTACCTCCTCAAGCCCACCGAGAGGAGGTTCCTCGCCATGGACAGAGCCGCTGTGTTAGCCGCCGTGTTTTCCTGGCTCAGCTTCTTCACGGGCACGGCCTGGGCCGTGGAGTCGTGGGGCTCTGCGTGGTCAGGAGACCCCCGGCAGATGACTGTAGGCGTGATGGCTGTGCTCTACACCGCGTATATAATTCTGAAGAGGTCTGTGGAGGATCCAGACAGGCTGGGGAGGCTGGCGGCGTCCTACTTGATAATCGCTGTGGCCTCGATCCCCGTGACGCTGGTGGCGCCTATCCTCTTCCCGGCGTTGCACCCAGCCACCGGGGCTACCCTGCCTCAGCTGGCGCCGGCGATCCGCATGTGGTACTCAACAGCGCTGATCCTCCTGCTCGCGCTCTCGGCCCTCCTCGTGGCCGGCGGCAGAATCCCCAAGCCGTTCGCGCTGGCTGCCTTGGCCGTCGCGGCGGTTGTAGGCGGCTACCTCCTGTGGGAAAACGCCCAGCCCCTATATAGGGTGTTCAACGCCACTGTGTCCAACGGCGTCATCCACGTCTATACAGACAGAAGCGAGTTGTCGATCCCCCTCGACAAGGCCCCCGTGGATCCCCTTGTGGTAAATGGGACGGTGGCGCTGGTGGGGCACCTCCTCACCGAGCGCGGGGAGGCGGTGGTGCACTGGTCGGTCGGCCTTAACCTAATCGCCACAGGTGTTGCCGTAATGCTTATAAGCCTGCTGTGGGGTAGGAGGCATGAATAAGCTGTTGCCCCTCTTGGCGGCGGCCGCCGCGGCGGCGGGCGGAATATTGTCGCTGATAAACACATCCGGCATCACTGACGTTTCTGCCTTGAGGACCGTAAGCAAACCCACGGAGGTCACCGTCTCCGGCTCTCTGGAGGCGGTGAAAATCACAGACCGCCACGTGGTGCTCATTCTTACAGGCGGCGGCTTCAAGATAACGGCTGTCGCCGACAGACGCACGCTGGAGGCCCTCTACGGCCCCGTAACCCCCAAAAACTTCGAAGCCACTGTGGTTGTAAAAGGCCTCTACATACCCACAAACCAGACGCTGGTTGTGGAGTCTATACTGAGGGGTTGCCACTCAGCCTACCCACAGACGCCGGCCAACACGAAATGAGCCAGGTCAGCCACGTGGACGAGATAGGCCTCCTCTACATAGCGCTGGCCCGCCTCTTCGACAAGCCGGCGGAGGCCGTGAAGCTGGCTGACGAAATCACCTCGCTGGCGGAGTCGCTTGGAGTCGACGGCTTCGCGGAGTTCTTCAAAGAGGCGGCCGCCCTGGACCTCGAGGGACACAGGGTGGAGATGTTCGAGCTGGCTCCCCGCTGTCCTCCCTACGGCGGGTACCACGCCCTCGGCGAAGACAACAAGGAGAGGGGGTGGTACATGCACCAGATACTCACCTACTACAGGGCCTTTGGGCTTGAGGTCGACGTGAAGAAGGAGCTCCCCGACTACCTGCCAGCCATGCTGGAGTTCCTAGGCGCCACACGCGCCGTGGACGACCTGGGGAGGAGGACTATGAGGAGGGACTTCTACCTCCGCTTCATGAAGCCGTGGCTGGACAAGTTCTCGCAGTGTCTAGAAAAGGCGGGGAGCCCCTACAGACACCTCGCCAAGGCTCTCCGCCGGCTCCTAGAACTCGACTTCGAAGCCCCTCCCTAGCCGCTCCAGAATCCTCCCCTGCAAAGCCTTCACAATGTCGGGCGGCCATAGACAGCTACACACGTCGGGGAGCGCCTTAGTCAACGCCCTCATGTGCTGGCCGTAGAGGGGACAGCTGTGGCATCGGAAGTCGCAGTTATCCGGGATGTACACACACCCCTCTCTGCTTATGACCAGAATCGGTTTTTCTAGGAGCTTCAGGGTGTGGTCTATGGAGGCGAAGGGCAGATACACGCCTTCTCCGTCGAAGCCCAGCGACCTGAGCCGCGCAAGTCGGCGATACACCGCGCTTTTAGACAGCCCAGTGAGAAACGGCAAGGACTTGGCCTCCGCCCTAGCCGAGAGGCAGAGAAGTCTACGGTCTACCTCGTCGAGGAGGGAAAAAACCTGGAGTGGGAGAAGCTTAACTTTCACGAACTTTTGGAGGCGGCCATTTTTAACATTTCCGCGATGGCGGGGACGTACTCCTGCGCCCACTTGTCGCCCAGTTGCTTCTTAAAGGCCTCTATCTGGACCGTCATCGTCGGTGCCAGGTCCTTGTCGCCTTCTGTGAGGAATTTAGCCAGCAACTGGGCGGCTTTGTTCAAGTCCGCGGCGGGGTTCTTAAGGCCGTATTTCTCGAAGTACTTAGACATCATGGGGCCGCCTGCGGTCCCCTTCTCAACCCCAACGCTACCCAGCAGGGCCTTGCTGAGGTCGGGGCCTATGTTGCCCCCCACCTCGATACCTGCGCTCTTCACTGTGTGGCAGGCGTTGCACGCAAGCTCCTTAAACGCGTCTAAGCCCTTTTTGGCCAGTTGCTCGTTGTACTGGACCTGCGTGGGGCCAGCCGATGGGGAGGCCGTCGTTGTTGCGGCTTGCTGAGCCGTCACAGTGACCGGAGACTCGGTGATTGTTGTCGTGACTGTCTTCGTCTGGGTCCTCACCTCAACGCCTGGGTTGTAGGTAAACGCCAACGCGCCGATTATTATGCCCACTATTGCCACCACTGCGTATATTACCCCCTTGTCCATGCGGAAGACCACCGCGGAGGCAGATAAACGTTCAGGTTAACCAGATTAGCCAAAACGCTTATCTCAACGACGCACCTAGGTCTACATGGCCGAGAAGACCCCCAGGAGGGACTTCCTCAAGGCGGTTGCGGCGCTTGGCGTCGGCTTCGCCGTGGGTAGCTGGGCCTTGGCGCTGTCGCGGGGCAAAGCCGTGGTGGAGGTCACCTCGGAGCAGGTCAAGGAGGTGAGGGTGAAGCCTGAGGTGCAGGTGCAACAAGTCCAAGCCCCGACGACGGCCACAGCCGCGGCGCCGCCGCACCCGGCCTTCCAGAAGAGGGGCCTCGCCTTCCTCGACCCAGCCAACATACAGGCGACGCTAAGGGTGCCGGCGCCCGAGGATCAGCTCCCCAGCAAGCCTGTTGGCTACAACATAAACGACATCGACTGGATCGCTATACTGATCGAGAGCAGATACCACGAGCCCGGCGTGGAGATGGTTGGCGCGTACACCTTCCTCGACATGAAGAACTTCAAGATATTAAAGAGGCTGAAAAACGCCGGCGACAGAGTCCACGTGGTGAAGTTCGGGCGTGAGGAGTGGCCTGAATACAAGAGGAGGTTCGCCGTGGGGATGTCGAGGGACTGCTGGCTCTCCAAGATAGATCTATACTCCATGCAGATAGTGCGGCAGATTAAAATCGGCGTAGACTGCAGAAGCGCCGCCTTCGACAAAGACGGGAAATACGTGATAGCCGCCTCTAAGGACCCCGGCCACGTGGTGATACTGGAGGCGGACACCTTCAAGGTGCTTAAGGTCATCCCGATGCTCGGCGCCTCCAAGTTCTTCCCCACCCCAATGATGGGGAGACAAGGCGCCATACTCACCACAGACCTCGGCTACTGGCTAGTCAACGTCAAAGACGCTGAGCAAGTCCTCGTAATTGACTACAGGGATCCCAGCTTCCCCATAGTACACGTCTTCACAAGCTACGACCCCAATAAGAAGGGGAGGTCGGTTAAGGTGAAGATAGGCGACAAGGAGTATGATGTGACGGGCATAGGCAAAAGCCCCCACGAGCTGAATAAGCTGGACAAGGAGGGTAGATACGTCGCCGTGACGGGGCAAGAGAGCAACACAATCACGATAATAGACGCCAAAAACTTCGAGGTGGTCAACGTGGTGCCGTGCGGCCTCAAGCCGCACCCAGGCCCCGGCACCTTGGTCCCCGGCAAGTACTTCCTCACCAACGCAATAGGGGAGGGGAAGATAACGGCGATAAACCTCCAGACGATGGATCTGGAGAAGTACATAACGTATCCGAGGGAGTTCCCCGCGGATACGGGCGGGGGGCTCTACTCGACGCCGCCTCTGCCCGACGGCACGATACCCAAGGGCCTTGCGTGGTTCGACACCACCTTTAACATGAACAAGGGCGTGTTTGCGGTGGACATATATCTGCTCGACGTGGCCACGCGGCCGCCGCAGCCCGCGATATTCGCGCCGAATAAGCCCGGGAAGTGGGCCATGCACCCCACATATACGCCGGACGGCAGATACGTCATCAGCGCCCTGGAGAGGACGGATGCAGTGTATAAAGTCGACGCGGAGACGGGGGAGATTGTGGGGAAGATAGAGCTGAAAAACGTCGAGCCAGTTCAGCTGGTCGAGGAGCCGAGCCCCACCGGCATCTTTCCGCTGTGGAGGATAAAGGCGCCGTGGTTCTAGGCAAGGTCTACGTAGTAGGCGCGGGGCCCGGAGACCCCGAACTAATAACCCTAAGGGGCTTTTTCCTCCTCCTCTCTGCGGACGTGGTCATCTCGGCCTCCTTGGTCTCCCGCGAGTTGCTGGATCTGGTTAGGGAGAAGGTGGTGTGGGAGGGCAGGCTGACGGGGGAAACCCACAGAGAGGTCGTCGAACTCGCAGTGAGGCACGCCGCAGAGGGGAGGACCGTGGTGGTGCTTAAAAACGGAGACCCCACGCTCTTCGGGAGGGGGGTTGCCCTCTGCAGAGAGGTAGAGGCGAGGGGCGTGCCTTGCGAGATAATCCCAGGCGTGTCGTCCCTCACCGCCGCGGCGGCGAAGTACAAAATACCCATCACAGAAGGCGGCCGCCCCCTCCTCTTGACCACGGCGAGAAGCGGCGGCGACCCCGACGTCGTGGTGTTTATGCCTGAGGGCTCCGCCGTGGGGCTCGTGGTGGAGGACCTCTACGGCGCCGGCGAGAAGGTGTACCACGGGAGGCCGCGGGGCAGGCCCGCGCTAGTGTTTATCCTTAGGCGGAAGGAGCGGGACCTTCTCCTGGGCGAGGGCCGCGGCGGCTACATACAGGAGGAGACCCAGCACAGCTAAGGCGGCTGGGGTCAACAACCCCAGCAACCTAAGCGCCGTTGCTGTGGAGGCGAATAAAAAAGGCACAGGCCCGAACCTCGGCGCCCTCCGGTACAACACAGCGGGGAGGAAGAAGGGGACGCAGAGAGTAGACATCACCACGGCAAACCCCATGTAGAGAAGGTGGTGGTGCAGAGCCGTGCCTGCCATCAATAGCCTCCACGCCGCGGCCCCTACGCCGTAGAGGTCGCGGACGCGTGGAGGCGCCGCCAGCGACACTGCGGCCAGCGGCAGCGCCACGCCCCAGAGGAGCCCCGTCTTAACCATGGCGAAGGCGGCGAGGTAGGAGGTGGCCACGGCGGCGGCCCGCGGCGCGGTGAACTTCAGCCGCGCTCGAGAGCTGTCTATGCGGTAGCTCAGCATCAAGACCGAGGCAAGGGGGAAAGCTACCGCCAGCTCCAGGGGGCTCCCCGCGGCGGCGGTTGCCGCGAGGCCGGAGACCAGGATCCAGTTTGGGTAGTAGTTAGGCGCCCCCCGCAGAGCCCTCAGGTGAAGCAGGGCGTACATCAACGCGAAGGGCAGAAGCGACCATTTGGCTACAGGGAGGAGTGCAAGGCCTACAACCAGCGCGGCTAGGAGAAGCGCGGAGATGGGGCGGGACGGCGCGGCGTTTATGAAGCCGGGTAGCTGGATGTACATGACCGAGAAGTAAAATAGATAAAGGCCCGACACCATGAGGCGGAGGTGCATGGCTACGTCGCCCGCGGCGCCATATACGGCGCCGGCCGCAAAAGCCAACGTCGCGAGGTAGAGGGAGACCTGAGACGCATAAAGAACCCAGACTATGGCGTTGTAGAAAGGCAACGGCGGCGACCTTCCCAGGGGCCACAGAAGGGGCATGTAGGTCTGTGGGAACCTGTTTAAAAACATGACCACATATAAACTATTGAACACATATTAATATACCTATAATCAATGTCAATATTTATAAATGGAAAACGTCTATTTCATATGCAGTTTCTCAAGCTCTATTTAAGACTTTGCGACAAGATTCCCCGGGATGCCGTTGCTCACCTGGGGTTCCGGGTGGGAAACGGGGTGATATACCACATAGTCAAGAGGCCGGGCGGCATTCACGTAGCGGCGGCGCGATGCGAGGAGTGTCTCTTCTACAAGCTCATGACGCGTTCCTACGTCCTCGGCACCCCCATGATAATAGACGGCAGGTTGCGGGTCATCGTGGCGGATACCCACGCCGTCAGGAGGCTGTTGGGCGAACACATAAGCCAAGTCATCAAGGCGGAGCCGCTGAGCCCGGCCGACGTGACCCTCACCAAGAGGCAGAGAGAGGTCCTCTCAGCCTTAGCCAACGGCCACAACATAAGCTCCGCCGCCCGGGAGTCGGCAGTCTCCAAAGTCGCCGTATATAAGACCTTCAAAAAGACGTTGCGGAAGCTAACCCTACTGATAAGCTAGCTTCTGCAAAGCCCTCTTCACAAGCCTACAGGCAGCGGGCTTCGAGACGCCGAGCGACTCAACCACCTCCCTCAAGCCGCCTGTTGCAAAAAGACTAAACGCCTTCTTTTGTCTACTCGTTAGCAGAACTCTCCTCAGCGTAACAAGCTGGAGGGTGAAGTAGGACGAGTGCCACTGTCCCTCCTTGATTTTAAGCCTTTTAGCAAGGGCTCTGGTGCAGAGGAGCTTGAATACGAAGACGCCGTCTTCAAACTTTGGGTGACTCACAAGGGGAGCGGCGCCAAGCAACTGACGCAATACGCAGTCTTTACAGGGCAGGTGGATTAGGTGGTCGCGAATGTGGGAGTGGAAGCCGCGGATTTACAGGTGGGCGCTTGTGTTTCAGAGCATAGGCGTAGTCGTGACCTTGTTCGGAACTGCGGTGTTGCCTGTGTGGAGGCCCATAGCCCACCAGATAATCTTCGGCGGGATCGGGCCCCTCCACATCACCCTGCTGTTTCTCTGGCTTAGGCTCGGCGCCATGCTGCAGGGCGGGGGCTGGCGCGATCCCGTGAAACTGGGCCTGTTCTAGATCCCCATAGGTGGTGTTTGTCACCTCCACCGGCCCCGTGTTCGCGTCACAGACAAAACCCTAAAAACCGTCTGGTCTCTTGAAGACGAGATCACATACAACGTGGCTCATAGGTACATGCTCGCCTTTGTAGCCGCCTCTGCGATGTTTTTCCTCTACTTGACGGAGTTCTGTAACAGGGCTAAATACATCTCAAGCTGGCTCCTGGCGGTAGGCGGCACGGTGGCGCTCTCCGGCGCCTTCGTGTATCAGCTCTCGCCGATGTTTGTAAAGGGGGCCGTCGACCTCGCCGCGGCGTCAAGCGGGCTAAAGAAGGCGGTACTGCCCGTGTTAGACGTGGGTCTCGCCGTGTCCTTTGCATCTTTTGCCCTCTTTACGCTGTGGCTGTTTTATAAACACCTCACGTCGGGAAAAGAAACCAAAAATCCCTAGTTTTTTCCACATCTCAAAACTTTAAACCTACCTCTTGCTGATACTCATGTTAACCACCACACGTAGGAGGTTGTTGGCCGCAACCGCCGCCGTGGGGGTTTCTGCCGGCGTGTTGGCGTTGGCACAGAACTTAGAATACCTCAAGCCGCTTGCCCAGTTTAGGGACACTCGGTTGCAGTACCCAGACAGAAGCTGGGAGGATCTCTACAGGAGGCGGTGGCAGTACGACAAAGTGGCCAGATCCACCCACGGCGTCAACTGCACTGGGTCTTGCTCCTGGAATGTCTACGTCAAGGATGGTCTCGTGGTGTGGGAGCTACAGGCCACGGACTACCCCGACATTGCGCCGGATATACCCAACTACGAGCCCAGGGGGTGCCCCAGGGGGGCCAGCTACTCCTGGTACATCTACAGCCCGCTGAGGGTTAAGTACCCCTACGTGAGGGGGGTCCTCATCGACCTATACAGGAGGTACAAGGCGGAGACTGGCGACCCGGTAGAGGCGTGGAGGCGTATAGTGGAGGACCCGCAGAACCGCGCGGCTTATCAAAAGGCCAGGGGCAAGGCCGGGTGGAGGCGGGTTAGCTGGGACGAGACTACTGAGCTCATAGCGGCCGCCCTTATATACACAATCAAGAAATACGGCCCAGACAGGATCTACGGCTTCACCCCCATCCCCGCCATGTCGCCGGTGAGCTACGCCGCGGGGGCCCGCTTCATAGAGCTGATAGGCGGCGCCATGGGCTCCTTCTACGACTGGTACGCCGACCTGCCTCCGGCCAGCCCGCAGATGTGGGGCGAGCAGACAGACGTGCCGGAGTCGGCCGACTGGTTCCATGCGCAGTATATGATAGTGTGGGGGACTAACCTCCCTCTGACGCGGACGCCGGACGCCCAGATGTATACCCAGGCGAGGTACAGAGGCGCTAAGGTGGTGGTGGTGAGCCCCGACTACAGCGAGCATGTGAAGTTCGCCGACATGTGGGTGCCGGCGTTGCCGGGCACCGACGCCGCGCTGGGCCTCGCCGCGGCCCACGTCGCGCTGAAGGAGTACTACGTCGACAAGCAGGTTAAGTGCCTCAGGGAGTACGCAAGGCGCTACACGGACCTGCCCTTCCTCGTGGTGCTGGAGCCGGCCGGCGACGGCACCTACCTCCAGGGCCGTCTCCTGAGGGCGTCCGACGTGCCGGAGCTCAAGGACAAGGTTGGGCAGTACCCGGAGTGGAAGACTGTGGTGATGCAGAAAGACGGCACGTTAGCAGTCCCCTACGGCTCCATCGGCTTCAGGTGGGATGGGAGCGGTAAGTGGAACCTACAGCTGAGGGGCGTGACGCCCGCCGGCGAGGCCGACATAGACCCCGTGCTGTCTGTAATGGAGGTGGGGAGATACGAGAAGGTGCCGGTTAAGTTCATGGCCATGGACTTCGAGGTGAAGGGCTTCGTCAGGGAGGTGCCGGCCGTCAAAGTCGGCGATAGGTATGTGACGACGGTGTTTGACCTGCTGGCGGCTCATCTAGGCGTGAGGAGGGGCGACCTCGGCGGCGACTACCCCGCCGACTACAACGACCCGAAGCCGTTTACGCCGGCCTGGCAAGAGGCCATAACCGGGGTCTCCCGCGACGTGGTGTTGCAGATGGCCAGGGGCTTCATGGACACGGCCATCTACTCAAAGCCGGTCTTCGGCAGGCCCAGCGACCCGCCGTTCTTCGGCGACGACAATACGCCGTGTGGCGGCCGCGCCATGATATTCGTGGGGCCGGGCATAAACCACTGGTACCATACCGACTTGATATACCGCTCCGTCTTGTTGCTGGTTCTCCTCGGCGGCACGCAGGGCAAAAACGGCGGCGGCTGGGCCCACTACGTGGGGCAGGAGAAAATCAGAACGCTGATAGGCTGGTCCTCTATAGCCTTCGCCCTGGACTGGGTCAGGCCACCGCGTCAGCAGAACTCCCCCAGCTACTGGTACGTCCACACGGACCAGTGGAGGTACGACCCTACGACGACGCGTAGCTACGCCGCTCCGTGGGCGAAGAAGTGGGGCAATCTCCACGAGATGGACGCCAACGTGATAGCTGTGAGGCTGGGCTGGTTGCCCTTCTACCCAAGCCTCAACGTGAACCCGCTGGATCTCGGCGCGAGGCTTGTGGATGAGGCGAAGCAACAGAACGTCCAGCAGGCTCAGTGGGGTAGCTACGTGGCTAGGCGGGTGGCCGAGATGTTGAAGAGGGGCGATATAAAGCTCGCGATTGAGGACCCCGACGCGCCTGAGAACTGGCCGAGGGTACTCTTCGTGTGGAGGGCGAATCTGCTGGGCTCCTCGTCTAAGGGCCATGAGTACTTCTTGAAGCACCTCCTCGGTACAGACAACAACGTAATGAATAGGGAGTGGGCGGTGGAGGAGGGCCTTGTGAAGGAGGTGAACGTTAGGAAGCCTGCGCCGGAGGGCAAGCTGGACCTCCTCGTGGTGCTGGACTTCAGGATGGCCACCTCGGCCGTCTACGCCGATGTGGTCCTGCCTGCGGCCACTTGGTACGAGAAGTACGACCTCTCCATGACCGACATGCATACCTTCATACACCCGTTCACCCCGGCGATTGACCCGCCCTGGGAGGCGAAGACCGACTGGGACATCTTCAAGACCATCGCGAAGAAGTTCTCCGAGCTGGCGCCTAAGTATCTGCCACAGGAGGCCTACGACGTGGTGCTTACGCCGCTTATGCACGACAGCGCCGCCGAGATCGCCCAGCCCCTCGGCGAGGTCAGGGACTGGAAGAAGGGCGAGGTGGACCCCATCCCGGGCAAGACCATGCCCGCGGTGTCGCTTGTAGCCAGGAGGTATTGGGACGTATACGACATGTACATCACCTACGGCCCCTTGGTGGTGACGGCTGGCTTGTCCGCAAAGGGCATACCCGCGTTTAAGCCCGTGGAGCAGTACGCGTATCTCAGGGAGAGGAACGGCCTGACCCCGGCCGCTTCAGACTATGTGAAGGGGAGGTGCGCAACGGTGGGGGGATGCCCCAGCCTAGAGACCGACAAGAAGGCGGCGGAGACAATGCTGGCGGTGTCGCCTGAGTCCAACGGCGAGGTGGCCTACATGGCGTGGAAGAACCTCGAGCAAGTGACTGGACTTAAGCTCGCCGACCTCCCGGCTAGAGAGTACCGGATCACCTTCGACGACATCGTGGCGCAGCCCAGACGCGTCACCACGTCGCCTGTGTGGAACGGCATAGAGGCGCCGGGACGTACCTACTCGCCGTTTACGGTGAACACCGAGAGGCTTGTGCCTTGGCGCACCTTGACCGGGAGACAGCACTTCTATATAGACCACGAGTGGTTTAGGGAGCTGGGGGAAAGCCTTCCAATACACAAGCGGCCGGTGGTTGATGCAGACGTGGATAAAGTGTTGCCGGGCTTTGATGTAAAAGACTTCTGGTACGACCCGGCTAAGTACCGCGTGGAGAAGGGCGGAAGTAGATACCTCGTTGCGAGATATCTGACGCCGCACGGCAAGTGGAATCTCCACAGCACGTATTGGGACAATCTCATCATGCTGACGCTGTTTAGAGGCGGGCAGGTGGTCTGGATAAACGACGAAGATGCCAAGTGGCTCGGCATCAAGGACAACGACTGGATAGAGGTCTACAACGCAAACGGCGTCGTAGTGGCGAGAGCCGTTGTGAGCCCGAGGATTCCCCGCGGAACCGTCATAATGTATCACGCCCAAGAGAGGCACATCTACGTTCCCATAAGTCCGCTCACGGGCAAGAGGGCAGGCATACACAATAGTGTGGGAAGTGTACACCTCAAACCGACCAAAATGGTGGGTGGCTACGCGCAACTGAGCTGGTCCTTCAACTACTACGGCCCCACCGGGGTAAACAGAGACGAGATAGCGGTAATAAGGCCGGCTGGTGCGGTGAGGCTATGAATGTCCGCGCCCAGATCTCGATGGCTATGAATCTCGATAAATGTCTCGGCTGTCATACCTGTACTGTTACCTGCAAGAACGTGTGGACCAACAGGCCGGGCGCGGAGTACATGTGGTGGAACAACGTGGAGACTCGCCCAGGCCCAGGCTACCCGAGGCAGTGGGAGAACCAGGACAGATACAACGGCGGGTGGGCCCTCGACGGCGGGAAGCTGAAGCTGAGGATCGAGATAAAGAAGGACTACAAGCCGCCAGGCCTAGACGACTATTACGAACTCTGGACATACGACTACGAGGTGCTGTTCTCTGAGAAGCAGACAGACCAGCAACCGGTGGCCCGGCCCATCTCGCTGATAGACGGCCGGCCCATGGATGTGTCCTACGGCCCCAACTGGAACGACGACTTGGCCGGGACGGACCTGCTGCTTGAGGACCCCAACCTAGACCCCCTGCAGAAGTCGATCTACGCGCAGTTTAAGGACGTGTTTATGATGTATCTGCCGAGGATCTGCAACCACTGCCTAAACCCCTCCTGCCTCGCGGCCTGCCCCAGGAAGGCCATCTATAAGAGGGAGGAGGACGGCATAGTGCTTGTGGATCAAAGCAGATGTCGCGGCTACAGATACTGCGTGGCGGCCTGCCCCTACAAGAAGGTGTACTACAACTGGAAGACCGGCAAGTCGGAGAAGTGCATCCTCTGCTACCCGAGGATAGAGGCTGGGCAACCCACCGTCTGCTCGCTGACGTGCGTCGGGAAGATTAGATACATGGGCGTGTTGCTCTACGACGCCGACAAGGTCCTCGACGTGGCCGCCGAGCCAGACCCAACGCGCCTCATGAGGAGGTTCATCGACGAGGTGTTGCTGGATCCCTTTGACCCCAATGTCGTGTCTGCGGCGAGAAGCGCCGGGATACCTGACGACTGGATCACGGCGGCCCAGAGGTCCCCCGTCTACAAGATGGTGAAGAAGTGGCAGGTGGCGTTCCCGCTACATCCTGAGTTCAGGACCTTGCCCATGATCTTCTACGTGCCGCCGCTGAGCCCCGTGGTGACGACCTTTGAGCGGACATACGGCGCTAAGATAACCGACGTGTTCCCAAGAATCTCCGAGCTCAGGATACCGGTTAAGTACCTGGCGTCTATGTTCACCGCCGGCGACACGGCGCTTGTGGAGCAGGCCCTGAGGAAGCTGATAGCGGTGCGCATCTATGAACGTAGCAAAAACGTGGCGGAGCCGGGCTTGGCGGACAGGGTGAAGCAAGCTCTCGCCGAGGCGGGTCTGACGGAGCAAGACGCCGAGGAGATGTACAGGCTGTTCGCCATAGCGCGGTACGAGGACAGATTTGTCATACCCACCAACCCGAAGAGATATGCAAACCAGCCGCAACTACAGAGAGGCGTGGTGGGGTTGCCATGAGGAGGCCCGAGCTCCTGCTCCCGGGCATCGCCCTTGTCGTTGCGGTGGCGCTGGCTACGTTGGGCATCGTGGTGGTGACCGCGCAGGAGTCGGCCGTGTTGGTGAAGTTCATAAATGGGAGCCTGCCTGTGGACCCCGCCTCGTCTCTGTGGCCCAAGCCTGCGGATGTGCCCCTCACCGGCCAGACCCTCGTCTACCCGCTTGCCCCCGCTGTTGAGAACCGGGCGGTGTCTGTGGCTGCTGTGTACAACGGCACGCACATAGCGTTCCTGCTGATGTGGAAAGACGCCACGCAAGACGTAGCTAAGCCGGGCGGCCTCGACGTGTTTCCAGACGCTGTGGCTGTGCAGTTCCCCGTGTCGAGGGCCCAGTTGCCGTATATATGCATGGGCACCGTGGACAACCCCGTGAACATAATCTACTGGAGGGCCGGGGTAGGCGTGGAGAACCTGGTGGCCGGCGCCGGGTACGGCCTCAGCCCCCAGCAGAGAGAGGCCCTGGGACTCCAGGCAACGCCGACCTCGCCGGTGGAGCTGTTGCCGGACTCGGCGCAGGTGGTGCAGGCATATGCAGTATACAAAGACGGGGCGTGGTATGTGGTGCTGGTCAGGCCGCTGGGCTCGGTGCATCCGCTGATGAGCTCGCTTGCCGACGACTTCAGCGCCGCCTTCGCCACGTGGGACGGCTCCAAGGGCGAGAGAGGCGGCTTGAAGGCCACCAGCGGATGGGTGCAGTTCCGCCTTGAGAGACGCATAATCGCGGCGCCTCAGCCGACGCAACCGGCGCCGACCACCGTGACTGTCACGCAGACCTCTGTTACGACGGTTACACAGACGCACGTCGTGGAGACGACTCCTGCCTGGGCCTGGGCGGTCATAGGAGTGTTGGTGGCGTTGCTTGCTGTGGTGGCTGGTCTTGCGCTCCGCAGAAAGTAAATGTACCTCTTTTTTCTAGTTCTTGAGTTTTTTCTAAACAGAATACTCAACAGGTTCTGGATCTTCGTCCCCGCGACCCCCGCCACACACGCCCTCTTCGTGGGGATCCAGTGGGTTGGGTTTATCTCGATGCTCGCCCTATACGTCTACTCCTTCCTATTGCTGGGGCACTGGGGCAGGCGGGCCCTGCCGCTTACCGCGGCGGCCCTTATCTTAACGGCTGTGGACCTGGCGTCCTACGTGGGGATCTATATAAAACTCCTCTGGCTCCTCCCGTTGTTTTTCTCGCTCTTCTTCCGAGACAAGCTCAACTTGGCGTTTGGGGTTTACTTCGCCGCGAGGGGGGCAGTGGATTCGGCGCTGGGCGGGACTGGGCTCTACGCTTGGCTGTTTGATCTGGCGTGGGCGTTGTTGCCTCTGCTGGGGGGATTCACGATTAGGAAGTGGGCTGTGCTGGCCGCCGCGGCGGCGTTGGCCGTCGTTGCGGCGTCTCCGTACTACATGGGCATGGTGCTCGTCTTCGGCCTCGGCTTGACCGCGCCGCTGTTCTTTCCGCTTGCCGTCTTCACGGCGCTTTCCTCCAAGTCGAGGTATTCCCTTTTCCCGCTCCTGGTGGGTCCCCAGGTGCAGCTATCTGTCCACTACCTGGTGCTGGCGGTGGGGATGGGGTATGTTGTACGTGGGGAACTCAAGAGGTGAACTCTACGTAGTTGAGGGAGGCAGGGCGCGTGGGCTGGACGTAGCGGCCGAAGTGCCTTGGGTAGACGATGGCGTCCACTACGGCAACGCCATATTGAGGGGCGGGCGCCTCTATAAACCCGACTGGTCGCTGTTTGGCGAGTTCAACCTTGTGCTTATACCCTACGGCCTGGTAGGCGGCGTATACGAGGCGCCTAGATACGCCGTTGTGGTCCTGGGCGACGAGGCGAAAGTAATAGACCTGGACAGCTGGCGGCCCGTGCACGAGGTGAAGTGTCTGGGGAAGTGGGACTT
>WYEI01000201.1 GCA_009903905.1 Pyrobaculum sp.
AAGACCAGCGTGGATTTCTACCGCGAGGTGCAGAGGGGCGGGGTGGATCTCGGCATGAGGTATGTGGGGTATCTCTTCCTCGTGCCTGAGGAAAACGCCGCCCTGATGCGAAACGCGGCGCGGGAGCTGAGGGCCATGGGCGTTTCCGTCGACGCATACGAGAGGCTGGAGATGCCGATTAAGCTTAGGGTCTCTGACGACGAAGAGGCGAGAGAGATGGGGCTTTCAGACGTGGCTTTCGGGCTTCTGGTGCGGGACGCCGGCATTATGGATCCTGAAAAGCTGGTGAAATACTACTACGAGGTTTATACCAGAGAAGGCGGCGAAGTCATGTTCGGGACCAAGGTGGAGTCCGTCGTCTTTTCCCCCAAGAAGCCCCTCGGCATACCCGGCGAGCCGTTTCCGTGGCAAGATGTGAAGGCCGTAGGCATCGAGACATCGGCAGGCCTTGTAGAGGCTAAGAACATAATATTCGCAACCGGCGCGTGGACCGAGAGGCTTATGGACGCCTTGGGCTTCGGACTCCCGCTTAAGCCGAGGAAGAGACAGGTCTTTGTGGTGAGGGCGACAGGCGAGTTGGAGGCGTTGCTGAGATCCGGCTTGGCAGACAGGGAGTACTCGCCTATGATCATACTGCCAAGAGGCGTCTACCTCAGGCCTGAGCCCGGCGAGGGGACCTACTGGATCGGCGTATCGGACCGGAGGCCGTTCCGCCTCGAGGAGCCGCCGGAGCCGGAGGAGGCTCTGTGGCGCTTCGGCATCTACCCAGTCTTGACGAAGTACGTCCCCGCCTTCGAGGGACGCATGCCGCAGAACGCGTGGGCTGGTCACTACGACGAGAACGTTGTGGACTACCAGCCGGTGGTGGATAGGCTGGTGGAGGGGCTTTACGTGGCCGCGGGGACATCGGGCTCGGGCATAATGAAGGCAGATGCCATCGGCAGGATCGCCGCATACCTAGCCCTGGGCCGCGAGAAGGCGGAGCTCTACGGCGGGGTGGTGGTGGACAGCAATGTGCTGAGACACAACCGGTGTTTTGAGGAGGAGAGGCTCGTCATATGATTGAGGAGGAGCTGAGGAGGTGGGCTGAGGTTGCGAGGAGGAGCGGGCGGAGGGGCTGGGTTCTGTTGAGAGACGGGAACGTCGTCGGGGTGTTCAACGATAGGAGAGATGCGGTTATGGCCGCTAAGGAGCCCGGCGTGTATCTTCTAATATTTGTCGAATAGTTTTCAGCAACGAGTCAAGGAATAACATTTTATAAACACCTTTACTGAGGGTCTCATGAAGCTACATGAATATGAAGCGAAAATGCTTTTTTCTAAATACGGCGTCAAGATTCCGCCGGGTAGGCTAGCCCTGACGCCGGAGGAGGTCCACAAGGCGGTGAAGGAAATCGGGACGCCCGTGGTGCTCAAGGCGCAGGTGGTGGTGGCGGGCAGGGGGAAGGCCGGCGGGATAAAGGTGGCCAACAGCCCGGAGGAGGCCTATGAGCTTTCGAAAAAGATGTTCGGCATGAACATCAAGGGTCTTACGGTCAAGAAGCTCTACGTGACTAAGTACGTGGAGGTAGAGAGGGAGATGTACCTCTCGCTGATTATCGACAGAGCTACCCGCAGATACCTCTTCCTAGCCTCGCCGGTGGGCGGCGTGGACATTGAGGAAATCGCGAGGACCAGCCCGGAGAAGATCAAGAGGGTGTATGTAGACCCCTCTGTGGGGCTTAGGGACTACCACGTAAGAAGCATTGTGTCGTGGCTTGGCTTCAAGCCGGGCACCCAGCAGTGGCAACAAGCCGCATCCATTGTCCAGGCTATGTACAGAATCATGGTTGATCACGACGCGGAGCTGGTGGAGTCCAACCCCCTCGCCGTGTCTAAGGAAGGCGACGTGATCCCCCTCGACGCGAGGATAATAGTGGACGACAACGCCCTCTTTAAACACCCAGATCTGGAGAAGGCCCTTGAAGAGGATCCACGGGACGTGACGGAGTTTGAGGCCTATGCCAAGAAGATCGGGTTCCACTACGTGGAGCTTGAGGGAGACGTGGGCATCATCGGCAACGGCGCCGGCCTCACCATGGCTACCATGGACCTGGTTTACCACTTTGGCGGGAGGCCGGCGAACTTCCTCGACATAGGCGGCGGCGCCAGCAGGGAGGTGGTCAAGGAGGCTGTTAAGGTGTTGCTGAACCACCCGAGGGCAAAGGTGATCTTCGTCAACATCTTCGGCGGAATCACGCGCGCCGACGAGGTCGCCCTAGGCATCAAAGACGCCTTGGCCGAGGCCGGCGGAACCACGAAGAAGATCGTGGTGAGGATGAAAGGCACAAACGAGGAGCTGGGCAGGGCGATACTCGCGGAGGTGGGCGTGCCGCTGTTTGAAAGCGCAGAGGAGGCAGCTAAAAAAGCAGTTGAGTTGGCGAGACTATGACGGTGCTGGTAGGCCCAAACACAAAGGTCGTTGTGCAGGGCGCCACCGGCAAAGAGGGTAGCTTCCATCTGCAGAGGATGCTTGAATACGGGACGAAGGTGGTGGCCGGGGTTACTCCCGGCAAGGGCGGCACGGCGGTCCACGGCGTACCCGTCTACGACACGGTGGAGGAGGCCGTGAAGAAGCAGGGAGCCAACGCCTCGGTGATATTTGTGCCGGCTAAGTTCGCCGCAGACGCCCTACTTGAGGCGGTAGACGCCGGCGTGGAGCTCGCGGTGGTCATAACTGAGCACATCCCTGTACACGACACGTTGCGGGCGGTGAACTACGCAAGGTCTAGGGGCGTCACCGTCATCGGACCTAACTGCCCGGGTCTCGTCGCGCCGCCGGTGAGGGTCAAGCTTGGCATAATGCCGAATAACGTCTACCAGACTCCGGGCAAGATAGCCGTAGTCAGCAGATCTGGCACGTTGACCTATGAAATCTCATATCAACTAGTGCGGGCTGGGTTTGGCATAAACGTGGCCATAGGCGTCGGCGGAGACCCGGTGGTGGGGCTGGACTTGATGGAGGCGGCGCTTAAGGTAGCGCAGGACCCGGAGGTGGAGGGCATAGTCGTGATAGGGGAGGTCGGCGGCGACGCTGAGGAGCGCCTCGCGAGGCTGTATGCAGAGGGTGTGATAAACAAGCCTGTGGTGGCCTACGTAGCGGGCCGCACGGCGCCTCCGGGCAAACGCATGGGCCATGCAGGCGCCATAGTCATGCTGGGGTCCGGCGACGCCAAGAGCAAGATAGAGGCGTTTAGATCAGTGGGGATACCGGTGGCCGAGACGCCGTTTGAGGTTCCGCGACTACTTGCGGAACTTCTCAAAAAATAGCCCTTTTTCCCACGTGAAATGCCAGATCTGCGGGTTTGAGGAGGCAGAGAGGAGGTGCCCGAGGTGCGGCCGGTCAGTATGTCGCCTCGACTGGGCGGGTGAGCACTGCGTCGTTTGTGCAGAAACTCTCTGCAGGGTTTGTGGAAGAAACTTCTCAATTACCACCTGTGTGGTGTGTGGGCGACTTGTGTGCGAGGAATGTAGTGTACGGAGGGGGCTGGGGAGAGTATGTAAAGATTGTTTAAAGACCTCAACTAGATAGGTAGTGTATATATAAATAAGTTTATATAGGGAGGACAGTGGGGTGTCGGTATGAAAATAGAGGATCTCCTCTCGTCCCGCACCAAGTTCATGACGGCTAGCGAAATAAGGGAGCTTTTGAGGTGGGCCACCGCCGACGTGATATCGTTCGGCGGCGGCATGCCGGACCCCTCCACGTTCCCCGTCGAGGACATAGCCAAGATAGTTTCCTACGTCTTGGAGGCGTATCCGCACCGGGCTCTTCAATACGGCTCCACCGAGGGCGTGGCGGAGCTCCGGCAAGAAATCGCCAAGTTCAGCGAGTCCTACGCCGGCATCAAGACGCGGCCGGAGAACATAATCGTGACTGTGGGTAGCCAGGAGGCTCTGGAGCTTCTCGGCCGCGTCTTTATAGACTCCGGCGACGTGGTCATCACGGAGAACCCCACATATATGGCGGCTCTCCAGGCGTGGAGAGTTTACCAGCCCAAGCTGGTGGGCGTGCCGATGGACGAACACGGCATGGTGGTGGAGACGCTGGAGGAGACTGTGAAGAGGCTGAGGGCCGAGGGCGCTAGGATAAAGTTCGTCTACACCATACCCACGGCGCAGAACCCCAGCGGCCTCACAATGACGCAGGACAGGAGGAAGTACTTGTTGGAGGTCGCTGAGAGGTACGACTTGCTGGTGGTGGAGGACGACCCATATTCCTACTTCCTCTTCGAGCCCATCCAAGTATCCCCGATTAAGGCGCTGGACAAAAGCGACCGGGTGATCTACTTGTCGACTGCGTCGAAGATCTTCGCGCCGGGGTTCCGCCTCGGGTGGGTGATCGCCGGCGAGGAGGTTGTAAGATGGTTCAACTTGGCTAAGCAGGCGCTGAACCTAAACACGTCGAATTTCGTCCAGTATATCTTCCTGGAGGGCCTCAGGCGCAACGTCGTTTTGAAGAACCTGCCACACGTGAGGGAGCTGTATAAGCGGAAGCGCGACGCCATGTTGGCAGCGCTTGAGACCTACATGCCGCCTGGCGTCAGCTGGACCAGGCCCAGCGGCGGCATGTTTATATGGGCCACCGTGCCGCCTCACATCGACACTAGAGAGCTGTTGAAGGTGGCGGTGTCGCAGTACAAGGTGGCCTTTATCCCAGGCCACGGCTTCTTCGCGGATCAGTCAGTCAAAAACGCCATGCGGCTCAACTTTACCTACCCCACCTTTGAACAGATAAACGAGGGAATCCGCCGTTTGGCCATGGCGATAAAAGGCGCATGATTCTTCTAGACGAGGCGCTGAAGGTCATAAAAGAGAAGCAACAAGAAGGCAAAATACACAGGACGCCGGTCCTCCGTTCGGAGTCGCTCTCTAGGATAACGGGGGGCGAGGTCTTCCTCAAGCTGGAGGCCCTCCAGAAGACCGGCAGCTTCAAGATCAGGGGGGCCTACTTCGCCATGCATAAATACATACAGGAGGGATACCGCGAGTTCATCACTGCGTCTTCTGGCAACCACGCGCAGGGCGTCGCATATGCAGCGCAATTACACGGAGTAAAGGCCACAGTGGTTATGCCGGAGACAACGCCTTGGCTGAAGGTGAAGAAGACCCAGGACTACGGCGCCTCCGTGATCCTCCACGGCGAGAGCTACTACGAGGCTGAGAAGAAGGCGGCGGAGCTCGCGCGAGAAGGCGTCAAGTTCCTCCACGCCTACAACGACTACTACGTGATATCTGGACAGGCGACGTTGGGGGCGGAGGTTCTTGAAGACGTCGGCGATGTAGACGTGGTCGTGGTGCCAATCGGCGGCGGCGGGCTGATATCTGGCGTTGCGTATGCAGTTAAGAAGCGGAGGCCCTCAGCAAAGGTGATTGGGGTGCAGGCCAGCGGCGCGCCGGCGGTTTATCTATCGCTTAGGGAGGGGAGGCCCGTAGTTATCGAGCGGGTGGACACCATCGCAGACGGCATCGCGGTTAAGAGACCTGGCGACATAACGCTTAAGATGATCCAAGAATACGTAGACGACGTGGTTCTTGTAGACGACAACGAGATAGTAGATGCAATTTATATACTTCTGGAAAGGACTAGGGTGGTGGCCGAGGGCGCTGGGGCGGTGTCTGTCGCCGCGTTGATGTCCGGCAAGATCGACGTGAGGGGGAGGAGGGCCGTCGCCGTGATCTCCGGCGGAAACATCGACGCCCCGATCTTGATGCGGGTGCTTATGAAGGCGCTGGCCAGGCAGAGGCGCGTGGTAAAGCTCGTCGGCGAGGTCCCAGACAGGCCTGGCACGCTCGCCAAGGCGGCCTCTATACTGGCGGCCCACAACGTCAACATATTAGAGGTGTATCACGAGCGCTACGACCCAGAACAGAGGCCTAACTACGTCCGCCTCGTCTTCGTGGTGGAGGTGCCGGGCACCCTCGACATGTCTAAACTACTTGACGAGTTGGAGAAACACGGCTTTTACTTCGCTGTAGCGGAATAATTAAAATACGGAAAAAACCACATAGCCATGAGGACCAAGTTGCTCTATCAGGAGGACTCCTACATGAAGGAGTTCGACGCCACAGTCCTTGAGGTCTCTGGCAACGAGGTGGTGCTGGACAAAACCGCGTTTCACGACGGCACCGGCGGGCTTCAAGCCGACAGCGGGTTTATAGAATTCGCCGGGGAGAGATACGCCGCCACGGCGGCACATAAGGGAGGTGAGGTGGTTCACGTCCTCGACAGAACGCCCGCATTTAAGCCGGGCGACGGGGTGCGGGGCGTGTTAGATTGGGATAAGAGGTATAGAAAAATGCGGCTACACACAGCCGCGCATATACTTTCGGCTGTGCTCTACAACAGATACAACGCCTTGATCACGGGGGGCGACATAACCCCAGACTACGCCCGCGACGACTTCAACGTCGAGGGGGACATGGCAGCCGTGAGGAGGATCTTCGAGGAGGCCGTGGCGGAGGCCAACGAGATCGCCAAGAGGGGGGTCGAGGTGAAGGTGTACTGGCTCCCCAGGGAGGAGGCCCTCAAGATTCCGGGCGTCGTGA
>WYEI01000128.1 GCA_009903905.1 Pyrobaculum sp.
AAGACCAGCGTGGATTTCTACCGCGAGGTGCAGAGGGGCGGGGTGGATCTCGGCATGAGGTATGTGGGGTATCTCTTCCTCGTGCCTGAGGAAAACGCCGCCCTGATGCGAAACGCGGCGCAGGAGCTGAGGGCCATGGGCGTTTCCGTCGACGCATACGAGAGGCTGGAGATGCCGATTAAGCTTAGGGTGTCTGACGACGAAGAGGCGAGAGAGATGGGGCTTTCAGACGTGGCTTTTGGGCTTCTGGTGCGGGACGCCGGCATTATGGATCCTGAAAAGCTGGTGAAATACTACTACAAGGTTTATACCAGAGAAGGCGGCGAGGTCCTGTTCGGGACTAAGGTGGAGTCCGTCGTCTTTTCCCCCAAGAAGCCCCTCGGCATACCCGGCGAGCCGTTTCCGTGGCAAGATGTGAAGGCCGTAGGCATCGAGACGTCGGCAGGCGTTGTAGAGGCTAAGAACATAATATTCGCAACCGGCGCGTGGACCGAGAGGCTTATGGACGCCTTGGGCTTCGGCCTCCCGCTTAAGCCGAGGAAGAGACAGGTGTTTGTGGTGAGGACGACAGGCGAGTTGGAGGCGTTGCTGAGATCCGGCTTGGCAGACAGGGAGTACTCGCCGATGATCATACTGCCAAGAGGCGTCTACCTCAGGCCTGAACCCGGCGAGGGGACCTACTGGATCGGCGTCTCGGACCGGAGGCCGTTCCGCCTGGAGGAGCCGCCGGAGCCGGAGGAGGCTCTGTGGCGCTTCGGCATCTACCCTGTCTTGACGAAGTACGTGCCGGCCTTCGAGGGACGCATGCCGCAGAACGCGTGGGCTGGTCACTACGACGAAAACGTTGTGGACTACCAGCCGGTGGTGGATAGGCTGGTGGAGGGACTTTACGTGGCCGCGGGGACGTCGGGCTCGGGCATAATGAAGGCAGATGCCATCGGCAGGATTGCCGCATACCTAGCCCTGGGCCGCGAGAAGGCGGAGCTCTACGGCGGGGTGGTGGTGGACAGCAATGTGCTGAGACACAACCGGTGTTTTGAGGAGGAGAGGCTCGTCATATGATTGAGGAGGAGCTGAGGAGGTGGGCTGAGGTTGCGAGGAGGAGCGGGCGGAGGGGCTGGGTTCTGTTGAGAGACGGGAACGTCGTCGGGGTGTTCAACGACAGGAGAGATGCGGTTATGGCCGCTAAGGAGCCCGGCGTGTATCTTCTAATATTTGTCGAATAGTTTTTAGCAACGAGTCAAGGAATAACATTTTATAAACACCTTTACTGAGGGTCTCATGAAGTTACATGAATACGAGGCGAAGGAGCTTTTTTCTAAATACGGCGTCAAGATTCCGCCGGGTAGGCTAGCCCTGACGCCGGAGGAGGTCCACAAGGCGGCGAAGGAGATCGGGACGCCCGTGGTTCTGAAGGCGCAGGTGGTGGTGGCGGGCAGGGGGAAGGCCGGCGGGATAAAGGTGGCCAACAGCCCGGAGGAGGCGTATGAGCTTTCGAAGAAGATGTTCGGCATGAACATCAAGGGTCTTACGGTCAAGAAGCTCTACGTGACTAAGTATGTGGAGGTAGAGAAGGAGATGTACCTCTCTCTAATAATCGACAGAGCTACCCGCAGATACCTCTTCCTAGCCTCGCCGGTAGGCGGCGTGGACATTGAGGAAATCGCGAGGACCAGCCCGGAGAAGATCAAGAGGGTGTATGTAGACCCCTCGGTGGGGCTTAGGGACTACCACATAAGAAGCATTGTGTCGTGGCTGGGCTTCAAGCCGGGCACCCCCCAGTGGCAACAAGCCGCGTCCATTGTCCAGGCTATGTACAGAATCATGGTGGATCACGACGCGGAGCTGGTGGAGTCCAACCCCCTCGCCGTGTCTAAGGAAGGCGACGTGATCCCCCTCGACGCGAGGATAATAGTGGACGACAACGCCCTCTTTAAACACCCAGACCTGGAGAAGGCCCTTGAAGAGGATCCGCGGGACGTGACGGAGTTTGAGGCCTACGCCAAGAAGATCGGGTTCCACTACGTGGAGCTTGAGGGAGACGTGGGCATCATCGGCAACGGCGCCGGCCTCACCATGGCTACCATGGACCTGGTTTACCACTTTGGGGGGAAACCGGCGAACTTCCTCGACATAGGCGGCGGCGCCAGCAGGGAGGTGGTCAAGGAGGCTGTTAAGGTGTTGCTGAACCACCCGAGGGCAAAGGTGATCTTCGTCAACATCTTCGGCGGAATTACGCGCGCCGACGAGGTCGCCCTAGGCATCAAAGACGCCTTGGCCGAGGCCGGCGGAACCACGAAGAAGATCGTGGTGAGGATGAAAGGCACAAACGAGGAGCTGGGCAGGGCAATACTCGCGGAGGTGGGCGTGCCGCTGTTTGAAAACGCGGAGGAGGCAGCTAAAAAAGCAGTTGAGCTGGCGAGACTATGACGGTGCTGGTAGGCCCCAACACAAAGGTCGTTGTGCAGGGCGCCACCGGCAAAGAGGGTAGCTTCCATCTGCAGAGGATGCTTGAATACGGGACGAAGGTGGTGGCCGGCGTTACTCCCGGCAAGGGCGGCACGGCGGTCCACGGCGTACCCGTCTACGACACTGTGGAGGAGGCCGTGAGGAAGCAGGGAGCCAACGCCTCGGTGATATTTGTGCCGGCTAAGTTCGCCGCAGACGCCCTACTTGAGGCGGTAGACGCCGGCGTGGAGCTGGCTGTGGTCATTACTGAGCACATCCCTGTACACGACACGTTGCGGGCGGTGAACTACGCAAGGTCTAGGGGCGTCACCGTCATCGGACCTAACTGCCCGGGCCTCGTCGCGCCGCCGGTGAGGGTCAAGCTGGGCATCATGCCCAACAGCATCTATCAGACGCCGGGCAAGATCGCCGTAGTCAGCAGATCTGGCACCTTGACCTACGAGATCTCCTATCAGCTGGTAAGGGCGGGCTTCGGCATAAATGTCGCAATAGGCGTCGGCGGAGACCCGGTGGTGGGGCTGGACTTGATGGAGGCGGCGCTTAAGGTAGCGCAGGACCCGGAGGTGGAGGGCATGGTCGTGATAGGGGAGGTCGGCGGCGACGCCGAGGAGCGCCTCGCGAGGCTGTATGCAGAGGGCGTGATAAACAAGCCTGTAGTGGCCTACGTAGCGGGCCGCACGGCGCCTCCGGGCAAACGCATGGGACATGCAGGCGCCATAGTCATGCTGGGGTCCGGCGACGCCAAGAGCAAGATAGAGGCGTTTAGATCCGTGGGGATACCGGTGGCCGAGACGCCCTTCGAGGTGCCGCAACTCCTTGGGAAGCTTCTAAAAAAGTAATTTTTTCACGGTGAAATGCCAGATCTGCGGGTTTGAGGAGGCGGAGAGGAGGTGCCCGAGGTGCGGCCGGTCAGTATGTCGCCTCGACTGGGCGGGTGAGCACTGCGTCGTTTGTGCAGAAACTCTCTGCAGGGTTTGTGGAAGAAACTTCTCAATTACCACCTGTGTGGTGTGTGGGCGACTTGTGTGCGAGGAATGTAGTGTACGGAGGGGGCTGGGGAGAGTATGTAAAGATTGTTTAAAGACCTCAACTAGATAGGTAGTGTATATATAAATAAGTTTATATAGGGAGGACAGTGGGGTGTCGGTATGAAAATAGAGGATCTCCTCTCGTCCCGCACCAAGTTCATGACGGCTAGCGAAATAAGGGAGCTTTTGAGGTGGGCCACCGCCGACGTGATATCGTTCGGCGGCGGCATGCCGGACCCCTCCACGTTCCCCGTCGAGGACATAGCCAAGATAGTTTCCTACGTCTTGGAGGCGTATCCGCACCGGGCTCTTCAATACGGCTCCACCGAGGGCGTGGCGGAGCTCCGGCAAGAAATCGCCAAGTTCAGCGAGTCCTACGCCGGCATCAAGACGCGGCCGGAGAACATAATCGTGACTGTGGGTAGCCAGGAGGCTCTGGAGCTTCTCGGCCGCGTCTTTATAGACTCCGGCGACGTGGTCATCACGGAGAACCCCACATATATGGCGGCTCTCCAGGCGTGGAGAGTTTACCAGCCCAAGCTGGTGGGCGTGCCGATGGACGAACACGGCATGGTGGTGGAGACGCTGGAGGAGACTGTGAAGAGGCTGAGGGCCGAGGGCGCTAGGATAAAGTTCGTCTACACCATACCCACTGCGCAGAACCCCAGCGGCCTCACAATGACGCAGGACAGGAGGAAGTACTTGTTGGAGGTCGCTGAGAGATATGACCTGTTGGTGGTGGAGGACGACCCATATTCCTACTTCCTCTTCGAGCCCATCCAAGTATCCCCGATTAAGGCGCTGGACAAAAGCGATAGAGTCATCTACTTATCGACGGCGTCTAAGATCTTCGCGCCGGGGTTCCGCCTCGGGTGGGTGATCGCCAATGAGGAGGTTGTAAGATGGTTCAACTTGGCTAAGCAGGCGCTGAACCTAAACACGTCGAATTTCGTCCAGTACATCTTCCTGGAGGGCCTCAGGCGCAACGTAGTTCTGAAGAACCTGCCACACGTGAGGGAGCTTTATAAGCGGAAGCGCGACGCCATGTTGGCGGCGCTTGAGACCTACATGCCGCCTGGAGTAAGCTGGACCAGGCCCAGCGGCGGCATGTTTATATGGGCCACCGTGCCGCCTCACATCGACACTAGAGAGTTGTTGAAGGTGGCGGTGTCGCAGTACAAGGTGGCCTTTATCCCAGGCCACGGCTTCTTCGCGGATCAGTCCGTGAGAAACGCCATGCGGCTGAACTTCACGTACCCTACATTCGAGCAGATAAACGAAGGAATCCGCCGCCTCGCGATGGCGATAAAGGGTGCATGATTCTTCTAGACGAGGCGCTGAAGGTCATAAAAGAGAAACAACAAGAAGGCAAAATACACAGGACGCCGGTCCTCCGTTCGGAGTCGCTCTCTAGGATAACGGGGGGCGAGGTCTTCCTCAAGCTGGAGGCCCTCCAGAAGACCGGCAGCTTCAAGATCAGGGGGGCCTACTTCGCCATGCATAAATACATACAGGAGGGATACCGCGAGTTCATCACTGCGTCTTCTGGCAACCACGCGCAGGGCGTCGCATATGCAGCGCAATTACACGGAGTAAAGGCCACAGTGGTTATGCCGGAGACAACGCCTTGGCTGAAGGTGAAGAAGACCCAGGACTACGGCGCCTCCGTGATCCTCCACGGCGAGAGCTACTACGAGGCTGAGAAGAAGGCGGCGGAGCTCGCGCGAGAAGGCGTCAAGTTCCTCCACGCCTACAACGACTACTACGTGATATCTGGACAGGCGACGTTGGGGGCGGAGGTTCTTGAAGACGTCGGCGATGTAGACGTGGTCGTGGTGCCAATCGGCGGCGGCGGGCTGATATCTGGCGTTGCGTATGCAGTTAAGAAGCGGAGGCCCTCAGCAAAGGTGATTGGGGTGCAGGCCAGCGGCGCGCCGGCGGTTTATCTATCGCTTAGGGAGGGGAGGCCCGTAGTTATCGAGCGGGTGGACACCATCGCAGACGGCATCGCGGTTAAGAGACCTGGCGACATAACGCTTAAGATGATCCAAGAATACGTAGACGACGTGGTTCTTGTAGACGACAACGAGATAGTAGATGCAATTTATATACTTCTGGAAAGGACTAGGGTGGTGGCCGAGGGCGCTGGGGCGGCGTCTGTCGCCGCGTTGATGTCCGGCAAGGTGGACGTCCGGGGGAGGAAGGCCGTCGCCGTGATCTCCGGCGGAAACATCGACGCCCCGATCTTGATGCGTGTATTAATGAAGGCTTTGGCTAGGCAACGTCGGGTGGTGAAGCTAGTTGGCGAAGTTCCCGATAGACCTGGCACGCTCGCCAAGGCGGCCTCCATACTGGCGGCCCACAACGTAAACATATTAGAGGTGTATCACGAACGTTACGACCCAGAACAGAGGCCTAACTACGTCCGCCTCGTCTTCGTGGTGGAGGTGCCGGGCACCCTCGACATGTCTAAACTACTTGACGAGTTGGAGAAACACGGCTTTTACTTCGCCGTGGCGGAATAATTAAAATACGGAAAAAACCACATAGCCATGAGGACTAAGTTGCTCTATCAGGAGGACTCCTACATAAGGGAGTTCGACGCCACAGTCCTCGAGGTCTCCGGCAACGAGGTCGTGCTGGACAAAACCGCGTTTCACGACGGCACCGGCGGGCTTCAAGCCGACAGCGGAGTTATAGCGTTCGGCGGCGAGAAATACGCCGCCACGGCGGCGCATAAGGGAGGTGAGGTGGTTCACGTCCTCGACAGAACGCCCGCATTTAAGCCGGGCGACGTGGTGCGGGGCGTGTTAGATTGGGATAAGAGGTATAGAAAAATGCGGCTACACACAGCCGCGCACATACTTTCGGCTGTGCTCTACAACAGATACAACGCCTTGATCACGGGGGGCGACATAACCCCAGACTACGCCCGCGACGACTTCAACGTCGAGGGGGACATGGCGGCCGTGAGGAGGATCTTCGAGGAGGCCGTGGCGGAGGCCAACGAGATCGCCAAGAGGGGGGTCGAGGTGAAGGTGTACTGGCTCCCCAGGGAGGAGGCCCTCAAGATTCCGGGCGTCGTGA
>WYEI01000265.1 GCA_009903905.1 Pyrobaculum sp.
TCTTCAATACGCTTGATTACGTTTTCGTCTCCTTCCAGCACGACCCTCCCCTCCGCCATTACATACACCCTCGTCGGCTTTATGAACTTCAGCACCCTGGCGTAGTGGGTGGAGAGGAGGACTCCGCTGCCGGAGGTCGCCAGCTGAGTCACGGCCTTGCCCACGGCGGCTATCCCGTCTATGTCGAGGCCGCTGTCTGGCTCGTCAAGCACCACGAACTTAGGCCTTAGGAGGAGGGCCTGGAGGACCTCGGCCCTCTTGAATTCGCCGCCGCTGAAGCCCGCGCCGACGCCCCTGTTGAACACGTCGGGCTTAAGCCCCAGCTCTGCGGCTGCTTTCTGGGCCTGCGCCAGGACCTGCGGGTTGGGCTCCGTGAGTTTTTTACCGGCGCGTATGTTCATCATGGCTTGTAGCAAGAAGGCGAACCTAACCTCCGGCACCGCTACCGGTGACTGGAAGCCGATGAAGATGCCTCTGGCGAACCGCTCCTCTGGAGGCAGGTCCTTTATCGATTCGCCGTCTAGCAATATGTCCCCGCCTACAACCTCGTAATTGGGGTTGCCGGCTATCGCCTGAAACAGAGTGGACTTGCCGCTACCGTTGGGGCCCATTAAGACCGCCACCTCGCCGCTGGACACCGCGAGGGTTACGCCTTTTAGGATCTCCTTCCCGCCTACTACGACGCGAAGGTCTCTAGTTTCAAGCCTGTGCATGGCTCCTCCCCGATTTGTAGTTTTAAAACGTGCATAGAGAAGGCTTATATCTATCATTCGCGGGGGGATCCATGCAGGAGTTGGAGTCTCTCCGTGCAACTATCAGCCATGTAGAGAGCGTGGAGGAGGTGTTGGGTCTTGAGAAGCAGTTCAGCTACCAAGTGACGCTTAAGGGCCGCATCACCAGAGACATGATAGAGGAGATCAGCAAGCTCAAGGGGGAGCCGGACTGGATGCGGAGGCTGAGGCTTAGGATGCTTGAGCTCTTCGAGAAGCTTCCCACGCCCAAGTGGGTCAGGGCCGTGGAGGAGATAGACCTAGAGACGCTTGTCCACTACGCGAAGCCTCAGACCGAGGCCGTGTCCAGCTGGGACCAGGTGCCGAAGGAGATCCGCGAGTACTACGAGAAGCTGGGCCTGCCGGAGATAGAGGCGAAGGCGCTTCTGGGACTCGGCGCGCAGTTCGACAGCGAGATCATATACTTCAACCTCAAGAAGAAGCTCCAGGAGAAGGGCGTCATCATGTTGCCCATGGAGGAGGCGGTCAAGAAGTACCCCGACCTTGTGCAGAGGTACTTCATGAGGGTGTTCCCGCCTGAGCATAAATTCGCCGCGCTCCACGGCGCTTTGTGGTCCGGCGGCGTCTTCATATATGTGCCCCCAGGCGTCAAGATAGAGCAACCTCTCGAGACCTTCTTCTTCATCGGCCAGTCCATGGAGAGCCAGATGGAGCACTCCATAGTGGTGGCGGACAAAGGCGCCTACGTCCACTGGATCGAGGGCTGCTCCGCGCCCCGCCTGCTTAAGTACTCCTTCCACAACGGAATGGTGGAGGGCTACGCCCACGAAGGCTCTACGCTTAAGATAACCACGGTGCAGAACTGGTCCCGCAACGTGATAAACTTCAACAACAAGAGGGCCATAGCCGAGGCTGGGGCCAAGGTCCACTGGGTCGAGGGGTCCATCGGCAGTAAGACCACTTACACATTCCCCTCCACAGTGCTGAAGGGTGAGGGCGCCTCCACAGAGATAGTGGGCATAACGGCGGCCAAGGGGCCCTACTGGAAGGAAAACGGCGCGAAGGTCTGGCACCTCGCCCCGAGGACGAGTAGCAGGGTGGTGAACAAGAGCATATCCGCCGAGGGCGGCGTCGCCGTGTACCGAGGCCTGGTGCACGTCCAGAAGGGCGCGAAACACGCCAAGTCGCACGTACAGTGCGACTCCCTCGTGTTAGACAAGAAGTCGGCCACCTTGACGGTGCCCCACGACCAAGTATTCGAGGAGACTGCCGTGGTGACGCACGAGGCCACCGCCTCGACGATCTCCGAGGAGAAGATAGCGTATCTCCGCGCCAGGGGCTTCACAGAAGACGACGCAAAAGCCGCGATCGTGCTCGGCTTCGTGGGCGATATATTGAAAGACCTGCCGTTTGAATACGCGGTGGTGCTGAGCAGGGTGATAGAGCTGGAGTTCGGCCGCCTCTCGAAAGTTGGATAACTTTAATACTAGGTATTCCTAAAGATGCATGCCGACCTGTATCTCGGACAAGTTTTCAATCTGCAACCCAGAGGTAGACAAGCAAGAGGTTTTATCCCATGTACTTAAGCTGGAGGAAACGTTGGCGGCATCTCCATATGACCTAATCGGCGTGGCTGTGGCGTTCGGCGCAGACCCCGCCGAGGCTAAGAAGAAGCTCGGGATAGAGATCTCCGGCTACGTCAGAAGGCCCGTGGGGACCTTCCTAGCCAAATACGGCAAAATACACGGCTACGAGAAGGTGGAACGCGAGCTTCTCAAGCTCTACCAAGCACTCCGCGGGTCCTGCATATGCCCCGCAGGTCCCATAGCGCCTCTGGAGGACGGCCGCTACGTAGTCCAAAGACCGGCCGGCATTTACATATGCGGCGGAGACGGGTGCAAAGAGGCGGCGCCCGAGCCGATAACGTTGTATGAACACCCCAGCGGTTGCATGTTGTACAACCCGTCATTCGTCTTGGCCGACCAGCCCATCCAGGCGGTGGTAAACGCCTTGAAGCAGCTGAAGGTGGCCGAGCCGGAGCTCGTGGCGCGTTACCTCCTGCCCGGCCTCTGCAGAGACCTCTGGGGCGTCTTGATTTAATGGAAATCGGCGTAGTTAGGCCGTACGAGGTTGAGTACAACCCAGGAGACGTCGCCGACCTGGAAAACGCGATCAGGAGGAGGGGCCACACGCCTGTTAAGATATACGTCGACATGTTGGAGGTGCGTATCGACCGGGGCAGATTGAGGATCCGCCAGTCGGTAGGCCGCGGGCCCCCGGCGGAGCTGTCGGTCCCCGGCGCCGTGTTGCGGCACCTGGGCATATTTCGCGACTTTGAACAGTTCCTATACAGGGTGTGGGCGGCCAAGGCCCTGGAGGAGACCGGGGTTTACGTGATGAACCCAGTGATGCCGTGGGTGGTTGCGGGCGACAAGATGGCCGCTTTGATGAAGCTAGCCAAGGCGGGTCTCCCGGTGCCCCCCACCGTGGTCAGCGAAAACATGTTCGTGGGGTACAGGGCCGTGGGGGAGTTCGGAAAGGCCGTGGTGAAGCAACTACGCGGCGCCATGGGATACGGCGCGTTTCTGGTGGATAACCCAGACGTGGCGTTTCACATATTCTCAATGCTGGTCAACATAAACAAGCCGATATACGTGCAGAAGTTCTTGGAGAAGGGGTCTGGCGACTACAGAGTAGTGGTGGTGGGCGGTCGGGCAATAGGCGCCGAATACAGAAGGGCCGAGGGCTGGAAGACAAACGTGGCCCAGGGCGCGGCCCCCGAACCCACGAGGATAACCCCCGAGATGGAGGAGCTGGCGGTCAAGGCGGTGGAGGTGCTAGGGCTTGACTACGGAGGCGTCGACATAGCGGAGACCAGGGAGGGCTACTACATACTTGAGGTAAACCCCACCATGAGCTGGCAGGGCTTCAAAGCCGCCACGGGCATAAACCCCGCCGAGCACATAATCGACTACCTGCTGGAGAAGACAAAGAAATAATCAGTCCGTCGCGAGCCTATCATTACTCAGTACTTTGATACCCATCATCACACAGATGTACCCAGGCCCCCCAATTTATTTCTTATCGACGCCGCAACCGCCTTAGCCCTCTTCGCGGTCCCCGCGACCTTCACCGTGCGGCAACCGTCTAGCAACGCCACCACGGCCCTTACGGCCCGCACCGCCTCCCGGGGCACCCCCACCACCAACACGTCGTCGTATATGGCCACTAAACGCGGGGCGTGGACTAGCGAGAGGAAGCCGGCCAGCATGTACCGCTCCAGAAGCTGGGCATGGCAAGCGGCTGGGTCCTCAGCCCTAACTAGGAGGTAGCGGTACTTAGTCATCTCCCCCAGCCACGAGCTCGGTCAACACGCCGAGGGAGTTCTTGATGGGGAGGACCCAGCCCTCGTCTCTGCCGACCTCGACTAACAGCGCGGCCACGTCTAGAGGCGACTTGACGTCGCGGAGGCTCTCCACCGGGGTCGAGAAGATCGTCACATCAGGCTCCAGAACCTCAAGCCACCTGGCCAGAAGGGGTAGATCCCTCAGCAGAGGCCTCAGTGGAAGCTCCACATACTTGCCGTACCTCCTGGCGGCCCTTACCTGGTCGCGCGTCAGAGGGGCGTGGGGGTTTACCCTAATTATCTGCACCTCATCCCTGTATACAAAGACGTTGAACTTGTCGCGGCCCCTGGCCTCGACCCAGTTTACGTCAACCCCACGGACGAACGGCGCCAATAGAGCCGTCTCGGCCTCGGCGCGGAGCAGGGCGGCCCGCACTCCGACCTCCCAGAGAGCCTTCTCAACCTCCGGCGTCACGACCGCCAGATCCCACTCGACGAAGCCTCGCCTAACTACAGAGGCCATCCCTCACCCGGATCTTCAGCCTAACCACATCGTCTTGTTGCTCAGCCGCCTTAACGACGCCGCGGACCAGCGCCTGTTTATCCAGCCGAAGGTAGTAGAGGCCTTCAGACTCGCCCTTTGAGGCCGGGACTTCTCCGCCGAAGGCGTCGCACAGCTTTGTCAACACGCCGTCGCAGCTATCTAGAAAAGACGTGACTAGGTAGATCGGGTTGCCGTGGTGCCCCTCGTATATCTCCACGACTAGTGGCATATCGCCGAAGAAGCGCCGTAGCGCGTTGAACACCTTCTCTAGGCTCTCAGTGGCGTGCACCACGACGCTGATCTCCACAAAACGACACCGCACGTAGCCGCCTGGAGACCTGTATTAAACGTTGACGCGTGAGAAAATTTAAAAAGGTGCCATAGAACTGGGCCGTGGCTCCCTCGGCGTATAGCTATATGGCCATGTGGTATAGGAAAGCCGGCAGAGAGATACACGAGAGGCTGATGCGAAAGCTGTTGATTGACTGGAGGAGGACGCCCTCCATCGTAAGGGTGGAGAGGCCCTTCAGGCTTGAGAGGGCGAGAAAAGTTGGGTATAAGGCTAAGCAGGGCGTGGTGGTGGCGAGGGTACGCCTCGCGAGAGGGCCCTTCAACAGGAGGAGGCCCGACTCAGGCAGGAGGCCGAAGAGAATGGGCGTATACGGCATAACGACTTGGAAGTCCTGGCGCCAGGTGGCTGAGGAGAGGGCGGCCAGGAAGTTCCCAGGGCTTGAGGTGCTAAACAGCTACTGGGTCGCCGACGACGGCATCTACCGCTACTTTGAGGTGATATTGATAGACTGCAACCAGCCCACCATAAGGAACGACCCGCTGTACTCGGGCATATGCGGCAGGGAGGTGCCCAGAAAGAGGATCGCCAGGAGGCTGAGAGAGAGACAGAAGAGACTGATCGAGCACCTAAAGAAGACGCTTCTGCCGAAGTTACAAGCCGAATAATTTTTAACCCTCTTCTTCTGTCTTATCCACCGCGACGGGTTGCCGAGAGCCGCCTCCGGCGGCGCCGTGACGCAACCTGACGTGTCTGGGGCACACTACTTCCTCATCTCTCTGAAGAGGTGCCCCACGTAGGCCAGGTTAAAGGCGCCCCTGCCCCCCAGGCTCAGGTCGTAAAGAAACGCCGCGTTAGTGGCCCTCGCCAGGTTATACATGGCGAACACCCACGGCGCATGTTCCGGCCTGCCCTGCACAAAGACGTAGCGGGGGGCACCCCCCTCTCCGTACATCCACACCTGGAGCCCTCCCAGGTTTATCTTCGACACCTTGCCCTCCGGCCTGCAACCAAACGCGGCGTAGAGCCTGTCGCGCCCTACGGCGTATTCCAGCTTCAGCCTCCTGCCCGGCGCCTCGAGGCCCATGATGGACGCGTATACGTCGGCCGCGGCGAAGGCCCTCTCTAGGGCCCGCATGGGCGTGTAGAGGCAACCGCCCCAAGCGTCCCGGAAGCTCCCACACAACGTATAATTCCCCCCAACGTAGGGCCTGTACTTCACCAACGCCTCCGCGAACTGTTCCCCGCGCTCCACGGGCAGGTCTATATCTACGTCGGGCACTGGGAGGGAGCGGTAGAGCGAGAGAGAGGCGGAGAGCCAGCTGTCGCCAACCACATAGACAGGCTTGTCGCCGGCAAGCGCCCTCTTCACCTCGTCGAAGTTAAACACGTCGCAGGAGTCCACGACTACGTCGTAGCCGCTGGAGGGTTGCTGGACTATCCTCACCGCTAATACGTCCTTAATGAAATCAAGCGTGAATAGGGGCTCAAATGGGGGGACGTCTAGGACGGGATCCGCGGGGTTTGCGGTTTGTATATCCACCTCCACGCCGCTCTCCCGCAGGAGATAGGCAAGATATGCGGAACCCGCCTCAAGCCCCCTAATCAGAACCCGCCTAACGGCCATACGCAACAGCGGC
>WYEI01000275.1 GCA_009903905.1 Pyrobaculum sp.
GCGACGCGTTTAAGAGGTGCGCCCTTGCCAAATCGGTTAACGGTGAGAGAATTAGGAAGGAAAGACCTACGATAGAGAGGAGCGTAAAGACCCTAGACGCAATAACTGCCCGCCTCATGGTGAACCTGGCCCGCGTGGTGCGGGGGAGCAAGGTGTGGGAGCCGTTTCTGGGCACAGGCGCCGTGGCTTACGAAGTTGAGAGAGCGGGCGGATACGTCGTAGGAGGAGATCTGGACGAGAGTGCGTTGAGATTAGCAAGGCGCAACACAAGCGGAGATATCGTCTTGTGGGACGCCCTGAACCCCCCACTACGGGGCCGTCTCGACGCGGCCGTCGGCGACCCGCCGTATGGCCGCCTCTCAACGTCCTCAATAGACGTGAGACCCCTCCTCCTGTCCTTCGTAGAGGTTGCCTCTCTACACGTGAAGAAGGGGGGTTACGTGGTTTTCGCATCGCCAGTATATGTGGATCTCCCCTTCGTAAAGAGCTGTATGATGTTTCTGCACGGGGGTCTCTACAGGATGCTATACGTCATGAAGGTTTAGTCGGGGGGCGGCGCTCATAACAACTTGCCGATTTCCCTCTGGAGCTCCTCCATAGATTCACCGCCTCGTCTCTCCGAGCCACTTCATGATGACATCCGCAAGCTCGGCGTAGCGGACGAAGCCGTCTAGGTGTTCACTGCCACATACGACCTCTACGGCGCCGTCGCTCCTCTCAATTATCCTCGGCTCCTTGCCCGTCAGCGCCTTAATCAGCGCCGAGAACCTCTCAGCATCTGCCCCTCCTGCCGCCTGGCGCGTCGGCCCTGGCCGTGGCGCGTCCCACGGCCGCGTTGTCTGTGCGTCTGCTGAAAGTTATTGCGTACTCACGCACTACGCGGTCCACAATGTGCTCGCCCTCCACGCGGCCCACCTCTGCCGTAATCCTAATCCTCAGCAAGGGCTTGCCGCTCTTACTTTCCTCAGGCTCGGCACTCCAGCCTATTACCTTCACAACATATGTCTTGCCGTCCACTTCGACCTCCTTCTTGAAGTCCTTCAGCGTTAGAGAGCCCCACGCCTTGCCCCCCTCCACGATCTCCTCGGCTTTCTTGCGCACCTCCTCGCCCCCGTCCTTCGCCCTCTGGAGTATGAGCTCCACGAACGCCTCCGCCAGGTCCCTCTGCTGTTTATCCTTGCCGTATACCGAGAGGAACGCGGCATGCGCCAAGCCCCCTTTTAAGATCGAGACGTACCCTGCCTGCCCACCCCCCGGCATCTTCACCGTGAAATGGATGCCCCTCTTAAGGCCCATCTTCTCAAGCCTCTGCGCCTCCTGCTCTATGTTGCCGGAGTTGGTGGTTTCGTATCTGACCACCAGCGCGCCCTCTACCAGCCTCACTTTGTACCTCGGCCAGCCCTCCTTCAGCGTGAGGCCCTTCTCCAGCTTCTTCAGCCACCGCTTCGCCTTGCCGGCGTCCACCCAGCCCTTGTCGCGGGCCGTCTTGACGATCTCGGCGAGGGCGTCTCTAAGCTCCTTACGCCCAGCCGCCAGCCTGTCGGTGGCGGCCTTGACATACCACTCGTCTCTGCCGCCTACCTTCTTCTTAAGCTCTGCGCTGACGCCGGTGAGCTTGAGGAGACGTGCCGCAAGCTCTACGCGGCTCCGGTCCGTCGAGCGGAATTCGAGCTCAATAGCGTTTACGCTCAGATACACGTTGTACTTCACGGCGACACCGGCCTCCGATATGGTCAAATCCGCGGCGGCGCCCCTCTTGGTCTGCCTTATGTTGCCGAGCCGCACCTCCACCCAAGCCTCCTCCACGAACTCCTCGAACTTTTCGCTTAAATACTCTCCGCCGGCCGACGGCGCCGTCACGGCAAGGAGACGTCTAAGTCCCACCGCGTTCCTGCCGCTTGCGGCTATGTTGTGATATCTGCACCTTCTTCACATGTGTCCGTATGTCGAACTTCCACTCGTCTGAGAGAAGCTGGTTGAACAAGTGCAACGTGGCTAGGCGCAGAAGCGCGGCGCCTCCGCCGAGCTCTCCACCGACAGTCAGCCAAACATCATATGGCCCCACTGCGCCGTCTCCCGCCACCGCAGTTGCATACATCTCGCCGAAGATTAGTAACGCCTCCTCTCTGTCGAACTCGCCTCTCAGCGCCTTGTCCAGCATGATGAGCTCCAGAGCGGGGGCGACTAACTTCCTAACAATCCTATCGTTGGCGCAGTCTCTAGCAAAGCAGTACATATCGCCTAGGATAAAATCGACGACGCCCCACACCTCTTCTTTAGAGACGCCGATCTCTTTAGCTAGGTTTTCGATGCGATTCTTCACCGCTTCTGCACGGCTCTCGGCGTAGTAAATGATCAGCTCGGCCAGCTCATTGGCATGATCGCCCTTTATCCTCCCGCTACTCAACGCCTCTGCCGCCTTCGCCAACCTCTTGATCCGCTCTTCACGCTATCTGCCGTCGTCCACGCCCCTCCTCGCCTCGGCGAAGTAGGCGAGGAGAGCCAGCTCGCCAAGCATCCTCCTCGCCAGACCATTCCTCTCAGCATCGCTTGCTCCCTCGGGGCCAATCCAGGGCTTCAACTCGGCGGCCAGCCCCTCAACCTTTTTCAAGACCCAGCTCCAGTCTACGGCGTCGACCAGCTCCCGCCAGTTGTTAACGGTACGGCCTAGCAGAGACTTCAGCCATCTGCTCTCCCTTAGGATCTGGTCCTCCCTCTCGCGGGGCCATCGCGCGGTGACGTTGGGCTTGATGCCTTCCTTCGTGACGCTGGCTCCGCCGCTGAACGACTTCTCCTCGCCGAGGAGGCCCAAGTACCACCTCAACTGCCAAGAATGAGCCGCCTCCGCCTCCTCCGCCTGACCCTGCGGAGGAGTTGTTGAGGGAGTGGCCTGAGCTACAAGCATTCGGCGTGGAGTGGGTTAAGAAGTGGCTGGATCTTAGGGAGAGGTTAATCGAAATCGCCAAGGTCATGCGTAAATTCCCGTAGATGGTGGAGGTGGTGAGGCAGAGACCGGTGAGCATCCTCCACCCCTACATGGTGGAGGTGTATGTGGCTAGGGATGGGTCTGAGGCATGTCTCTCGCTGAACCCGTCTAAGGCCTTCTGCGCGCGGGACAGAGCCGTGAAGGAGGTGCGGCTGGAACTGGAGTTTAAACGATACGAGACATATGAGGAGAAGATAAGAGAGGTATACCGCCCCAAGGGGCTATTGGCATTTGCCGCGGCGGCCAGGGAGTACGTGAGGATACTCTAACCGCTTTTCCTTCCCCTCTATTTGTATCGAAAGACAGCCGCTTTATGGCTAACATCGTTTAAGAAGCTGGGGCCTCTGAAGAGGCTGGCTGAGCCCCTCCCCCTGTCCTTCGCAGAGGTTGCCTCTCTACACGTGAAGAAACGGATTAAAGGACTAGTCGGGCGGAGACGCCTCGTAGTACACTCTGCCTTTGTAGGTGCGTGGGGCTAGCCAGTCGATGAACTGTCTTGTGTTGCTGGTTTTCACAGTGAACGTTATGGGGCCGAGCGGCGACTCGCCTAGCTCCGTGACGAAGCTCACCACGCCCACGTAGGCGGCTTGCTTATTTATCGAGAAGATTAATGTATCCTCAGACACTATGCCCCGCGAAATCACGTTTCTGGCGGCGTCTTGTATGCCCTGACGCCATATGGCTCCGCGCAACTTCTCCAGGCACCTAGCCCCCTCGCAGGTGGCCATTATGACAACGCCGGCTTCGCTGGGTTTCTCCTGCATCGACACAGGAGTGAAGACGTTTTCCAGCGCCTTTAGCACCTTCTCCCTATCTTCTGTGTACCTAACCTCAACAACCGCCTCAACCTTCATGTGATCTTGTCAACCTCCTTCTCTAGCTCCTCCAGGGGTTTTTCCTCGTTTACCAGGATGTAGTCAGCGCGCGCCAGGAGGTCGGCTAATCCAAACCGTAGCTCCCTGATGTCTCGCATCAAGAACTGGGAGTAGGTGGCGGGGTCGTCGCCCCTGCCTCGGCCCGCCAGCCTTCGGTACCTAGTCCTCCGCGAGGCCACGACGTATATCAACGTCACGTTGCCGAAAACCTCCTCCAGAGCCTCCACCTCCTCAAGGCTTCTCACTCCGTCGATTACTATTTTCGTGTTTGTTTGCACGTTTTTTAAGAGTGCGTGGGCCACCGCCCTCTTCCCCTTTTCTAGTCTTAGAGCTACGGCGGCTCTGTCTGGCGACGTTCCGGCTCTCTGCGCTTCAGCCCTAACCACGTCCCCCAAGCTGTAGTAGTCGTATCCTCGGCTTTCGATGATCTTCGCTATGGTTGTTTTGCCGGAGCCCGGCAACCCGGCCACTGCGATAACTCTCGACATGGCGACCACAACCTCACCGGGTAATTTAAATTATGTCGCTCCGGCTAGTACCCTCCTCACTTCGCCGTAGCCCTCCTCCGTCTTTATGCCGTCGCTCGCCATGTGTGTGGCCGTTGCGTAGATGCCAGCCTCCTTCAGCATGGCAAGTGCCTCTCTAAGAGTTGGACTTTTCCCGTCAACTGCGAACTCGGGGAGTCTGTAGAACCACGGGGCGTGGACTGAGTACTCCAGTTCCAACAGCTGAAGAAACTCGCTGTACCTGTCAAAGGTGGACATTCTGTGTATAAATAGGGGGTCCCCCAGTGGGCCTATCCAGAGGGGTCCTGACGTGTGTTGGCTTGGGAACTGCGCAACTCTTCTCTCTTTTCTGTGGTACATGACGTGGCCTATGTGGCGGAACACGTCGTCGGCGTCTCTGGCGCCTTTCACGGAGTAGACACATATTCTGAAGTAGTGTCTCTCCCAGTAGGAGAAAAGCAGCTGGATATAGAAGTCTTCGGAGGCAGCCACCCTAGCTATGTAACCCAATAGATTTCTCAGCCCCACCTCGATGTAGAACGGGGTTTTCCTGATAACAGAGCCGTAGCGACGGAGACATTTCCTAGGATAACGCCCCACCAGCACTGCCGTGTCTGTGGCGGTTGCGCAGAGTAGTCCCTCCTCCTTAAGCGCCTTAAAGGCGGCGTGGAGGAACGGCGCCGGGGAGCCGAACGGGTCTATATCTACAACGTCGCATTTGTTTTTAAGTTTGTAAAGTAAGATGTTTGCGTCTTCGTTGTAGACGTCAGCATCTACGCCATTTAGTTCTAAGTTCTTCTTAATCAGCTCAACAGCCTCTTTAGATATGTCGTTTAGAATAAGTTTTTCCACGGATCCGCTCTCTACGGCGTATCTAATTCCTCTCACGCCCGAGCCGCTTAACGGCTCGCAGACAGTCAACCCAGTGCCGTAGCTCCTCAACGCGAGGACAGATAGAGTTCTGTTCTTTTCCATTGCCGAGTTGTAAAACACCGGCGCTGAGTATATGCTTCCGTACTTTTCTGGGTCAGGCGCGTAAAACCTCACCGCGCCCTCCTGCCTAAGAACTAGGTGGCTCACGTCTTGTCCACCTCGGCGTCGAGGACGTTGGCGAGTTCTACTGTTTTCCTGTACTTTTCACCGCCGGCCGATACGAAGACGACTCGTCTCTCTACCCTAATGGCGTCCGGGTGGCTCTCCACCAGTCTATACGTGTCCTCAGCCACCTGCCTGCTCCTCAGCTCTTCCTGGGCTAGCTCTGGGCGCTTCCAGATGTTGACTCTGCGTATAACATCTGGGCCGAACATGCGGATTAGCTTCTCAGCCACCCTCAACGGGGCCTCTATCTCCCCCCGTTCGTAGCGGTATACGGTCTCTCTGGTGACACCCAACTCCTCCGCCAGCACGCCTAGGCTCATCCCCGCCTGCTCCCTCCGCTCCCTGAGTTTTCCTCCGTCTATCATTGCGGTAACTGCGCCGCGGCTTACTCTAAACGTGGGCTCCTCCCCGTTTAGGATATCTGTAAACGTTGAAAGCGACATGAACACAACGTCGTCTTTTACGTAGACCACGCCTCTTTGAAGTATCTGCCTCCTGACGCCGGAGACAACGCATATGCTTGACACGTCGGCGTATTTGCTTAGCAGCTTCAGGTCCTTTAACGCGCTGTTGGGGACATCCTCGGCGTCGGTAGCCACCTTCAGCAGATACTTCTTGTCGTCGAACCTCGCCACTAGGGTGTAGGCGTAGGGCCTGCTGACGTCTATGAACAACTGCTCCCCACGGCTCCTAACTATGTTAAGCGTCGCCTGCAGTAGCTTCTCCACTAAAAGTCCATATTATCCAGCTTAAAAAATTAAAACGGTTAATCTGTTCATATACGGTGAAGAGACCTGGCAAGGCCTACAGATGACGAATCACTTCATGCGCTGACTAAGTTTATATGGCACTGGATTCCTCCTTCACGTGAAGCGCATTAGGCTCAGCAACAGAGAAATAAGGGAGCTACGCGAGGCGAATAGGTTCATGGCGCCGGTTCTGGAGGGGGCCGACGTGGTGGAGATTGCGCCGCTGTCGGAGAGAGAACACCTATACTTAGTTGACGGGGAGGCGCTTTTCCTAAAGATAATCCATAATGTGGGGGAGTACTTAGTGCCGACGCTTTTCCTCATATACAAGTCTG
>WYEI01000280.1 GCA_009903905.1 Pyrobaculum sp.
CGAAGAGGCAGATTCGCGTGGAATACTTCATCAAGGCACTCTTCCGCACAGCTGCCGCCAGCGGCCGCGTTGTTGAAAATATGCGGGTTTTTCTCGGCATCTCCGACTCTGCGGTGAGGCACGGACATATAGCGTCGGCGCTGGCTGTAATACACGCATTGCAACAGATAGACGTCATAAACAGAGAGGGGGAGTATAAGATCTGGCCGATCGTTGGCATGGGCTCACCGCCGTTTAGAGGAGGACTGAACAACCCCCGTCTTGCTCATGTAGAGGCCCTCCAGTACTCTGGCTACCGCACAGCCACTGTGCAATCCGCCGTCAGGTACGACGTCTCATACGCGGAGTTTCTAAGGGTAAGAGAGACTTTATCTCGTCTGCATCCTCCCCGCGACTTGGAAATAAAAGAGACGTGGGTAGAGGTGGCGTCCCGCATGTATAGAGATCTCGTAGATGTCTATCTGCCGAAGATTGCAGAGGTCGCGTCAGCCATCCCCTCCACGAGAGAAAGAGTAAGTTGGAAACAATATGGAAGGACCATAGAGGAGGGCGGAGTACAGGTGCCAAGGGCCATCGTGTACACTGCCACCTGGTATTTTGTAGGAGTACCGCCGACGCTTCTAGATGCGCAGTTCATCGCTTGGGCTTATAAAACCGACGAGTTAGACGCCATACTTAGAGCACTACCGGCTCTTCTCGATGAGTGGAGATACGACAGCTCTTTCTACTGTAGAAAAAGAGCTAAGAACGTCCTCGGAGAAGACTTAACAAAAAAGATAGATGAGGCACTAGACATCATGGGCATAAAGCCCGAGCCTGACGAGACCTACACGGCCTTGCTGAATAACGCAGAGGCACAAGCCCACGCGTTGGCGCTTGGCAGAATAAGAGGGTTTCTAGGCTGACCCCCGCCTAGAGGGCGAGGCTTTAGTCGCAAAGAAATTATATCACTAGAATGAAGAACGGATATGTGATGAAGATCATGCCCGTGAGGTAGATGCTCGGTCCTAGGGTAGCTGATCGCCATGAGGTCTACTACTATAAGCCAGCAAGAGTAGTCGCTAGACGTCGGCCCGCGTCTTGGGATGTCCTACAGTGGCCGTGAGTCGTCGATGGTTTGGCTGGGGGGTTACTGCTCTAAGCAACTGTCTCCGCGGAGAGAGGTGTAGAGCCTCGATTTGGCAGACAGCGGTGTTTGCTAATTTAACTTCTTGTTTAAAAAATACCGATTAGCTATCGGAAATGTTTATATACTATGTTAATTAGGCACTTCATGGGAACAAGCAGAAGGGAGCTGTTAAAGGCGGTGGCGGCGTTTGCGGCGGGCGCCGTGGTTGGGTCCGGGGCTACTTACGTCGCGTTGCAGAGCATAAAAACAGCAGTGGAAAAGACTGCAACTACCACCACAGCGGAGGCCCCCAAGACGGCCGCGGGTCTTCCCAAGATGAAGGTTCACTTCATCTACGTAGGGCCTATAGGCGACTACGGCTGGACCCATGCGCACGACGTCGGCAGGAGGTATCTGGAGTCTATGCTGTGTCCAGACCCGGGGAAGTGGTGCATTGTAGAGACGTCGTACACGGAGAATGTCCCGGAGGACCAGGCCTACACCTACATAAAACGTGCCGTGTCTGAGGGCGCCCACTTGGTGTTCACCACGTCTTACGGCTTTATGGACGGGACTAAGAAGGCCGCCGCTGAGAACCCAGACCGCTTCTTCGCCCACTGCTCCGGCTACTTCAAAGATGTGGATGAGTGGCGGAGGCTCGCCAACTTCGCCGAATACTTCATCGACCTCTACGAGGCCTACTACCTAAATGGGGTCGTCGCGGGGAGGATTACCAAGACCAACAAGCTGGGCTACGTGGCCGCCTTCCTCATACCTGAGGTCATCCGGCACATGAACGCCTTCCTCATAGGCGCCAGGGAGGCGAACCCCAAGGTGACCATGGACGTCATCCAGCTAGGTGCCTGGTACAACCCAGAGGGGGCGCGGAAAGCCGCCACCACCCTGGTCGAGACAAGCGGCGCCGACGTGCTTGCCTTCACCGAGGACAGCCCCACTGTCCTCCAGACGGCGGAGGACTACCAGAAACGGGGAAGGACCGTGTGGTCTTTCTCACACTACAGCGATATGTCGCAGTACGGCCCAAAGGCTCACCTCACGGGGCAGGTGGTGAACTGGGGGCCTCTCTACGTGGAGATGGCGATAAGGGCGTATCTGGCCTGGGTCTCCGGCGTGAAGTCCATCTGGAGCGAGTGGCCCCCTGAGAGGCCTAGGGACTACTGGTGGAGCATGAAAAACGCCTACGCCTACTACGACCACGGGAAGAACCCGGCGGACGTAATCCTCCCGCTGAACCCCGCCGTACCTGCCGAGGTGAAAGACTACGTGGAGCAACTGCGAAGAGAGATTATAGAGGGCGTCTGGGACCCGTTTACTGGACCTGTAAGGGATATGAAGGGCGTGGTGAGAGTGCCCGAGAGGAGGAGGCTCAGCAAAGACGAGCTGTACAACATGGACTGGTTTGTGGAGGGCTACGGGCAACTGCCCTCTTAAAAACCGCATTTTTGCCCCATGGAGCCTTTGCTTAGCGCCGTTGGGATTAGGAAGGTTTTTCCCGGCGTAGTGGCGCTAGACGGCGTTAGTTTCGACGTTAGGAGGGGCGAGGTTCACGGGCTCCTCGGGGAAAACGGCGCTGGCAAAAGCACGCTCATCGCCGTTCTTTACGGCGTCTACATGCCCGACGGCGGGGAGATATATATCAACGGCAGGAGAACTTTGATCAAGTCGCCGCGACACGCGGCGGGTCTTGGGATTTCCGTCATATCTCAACACTTCGCGCTGGTGGATACCCTCACCGTGGAGGAGAACCTTAAGCTTTCGGGCATAGACGTGGAGACTGCGGTGAAAATCGGGAGAGAGCTAGGCGTGGAAATCCCCCTTGATAAATACGTGGGGGAGCTTGCAGTCGGCGAGAAGCAACGCGTCGAGATCGTGAAGGCTCTTGCGAGAAACAGCGAAATACTGCTGATGGATGAGCCGACCGCGCTTCTAAGTCCTAGAGAGGTTAAGGCCTTGTTAAGTATAGTTAGGAGACTCGCCGAAATGGGTAAAGCCGTGGTTTTTGTGACACATAAGATCAAGGAGGCTGTGGAGGCGGCGGATAGAATAACTGTGCTGAGGAGGGGGCGTAGAGTAGACACCTACGAGAGGCCTTTCGACGAGGGGGTTTTGCTCGAGGCCATGTTTCAGGGCGTGGTGCAGCGGAGGGTCTCCAAGAGCTCCTCCATAGGCGATGTGATATACCGCGCGGAGGACCTCTCCGGCGAGAGGGTGCGGCGGGCCACCGTAGAGGTGCGGCGGGGCGAGCTAGTCGCTGTCTTAGGCGTAGCTGGGAACGGCCAGGAGGAGCTCATGGCTCTTCTCTCCGGCTTTAAAAAGCCCAGAGGCGGCAGGCTGATCATCAACGGCGAAGACGTCACGGGCAGGCCGTTTAGCGAGTTTCTGAGACGCGGCGTTGCGTATCTCCCGGAGGATAGAGGCCGCGCGTTGGCCAAGGAGCTGAGCGTGCTGGACAACTTTAAGATTAGGTGCATACAGGGCTGTATGGAGAAGCTGGCCAAGGCCAAGGAGGTTCTCGATATCGATTTCCCGAGCCCCTCCACAAGAGCCGCCGCCCTCTCTGGAGGCAACCAGCAGAAGCTGTTGCTTGCGCGCGAGCTGTGGCTAGTGAAGCCCTACGTATTGGTGGCGTCCTACCCCACGCGCGGACTTGACGTAGACACCGCGGAGAGGTTCTACGCGCTTGTGAAAAGCGCTGTGAAGGGCGGCGCGGTCGTAAGCATGGAAGACGTGGAGGAAGCCGTGGAGAGAGCAGACAGGATATACGTAATCTCCAGGGGGGAGATCGCGGCGGCTTTCACTCCTCCCTTCGACGTAGATGAAATAGCCGAGGCCATGACGACATGAGGCTGGTACAGAGGCAGTCCCCGTCGCCGCTTCACTACGCAGCGGCGTTTCTCGGCTCGTTGGCAACGGTTATCCTCATCGTGTTCGCGCTGACGGGGGATCTGGCCGTAACAGCCAGAGCCCTCGCCACTGTAGACGCCGGGTACCTCTTTAGAGTTTTCGTGGTTATAGGCGTGGTGAGTCTTTCCGGCGTGGTGTCTTACCGCGCCGGCCTCTGGAATATAGGACAGGAGGGGCAGGCAATCGTAGGCGCCCTCGCCGCGATTTCGGCAGATAACGCGGCCGAGGCCGTGATGTCTGCGGCCCTGGCGGCCGCCGGGTGGACGCTAATACCTGCGGCGTTGAGGGTAGCGCCTGGTGTAAACGAGGCCGTAACCACTTTCCTCATGTCGCTCGCCGCCGTCTCCGCGGCCCGCTACTTCGTGGAGGGCCCGCTTAAGGACCCCGCCAAGAAGGGCTTTATAGCCACCGTGGAGGCTCCCTACATGGATCCTGCGCTAGCCGCCGTGCTCCTCGCCGGCGTTTTGGCAGGGGTAGTTCTGCTGTATAGAACTAGGGTTGGGCTCACGATGCGCCTCCTCTCCTCGGGGGAGGAGGTTGTGAGATATGCGGGGAAGCCGCCTAAGTTATACATCGCGGCGACCCTAGGCCTGAGCGGAATTCTCGCAGGGATAGGCGGAGCCGTGGAGATAATGACCAGAGACGCGGGCCGCTACATGACGTTGCAACAGGTGAGCACCGGCTTCGGCCTCTACGGCATCTCAGCGGCGTGGCTCGGCGGTCTGCACCCCCTAGGCGCAACAGCAGCCTCTCTATACATCGCCTGGTTGTATCAAGTCGCCGTCAATCTAAAAGTGGCGGGGCTCCCCGCGTTAGTCGCAAACGCCCTCGTGGGCACCGCCATGGCCTGGGGGCTGGCGGGCTACGTCATGTATAAGTACAAGGTGGTATGGCGGTAGACCAGGTAGCCTCAATAACGCTGGAGGCCTTGAGAAGCGCCGCGCCGATGCTCTTAGCTACGCTTGGCGCAGTGGTGGGCCAGCGGGCTGGGGTATTGAACCTGGGACTTGAGGGCGTTGTGTATCTATCTGCGGCGGTGGCCGCCGCAGTGGGCCCGCCTTGGGGCTTTGTGGCGGCCGTAATTATAGGCACTCTGTATAACCTCCTCTACTATGTATTGTCCAACGACTTCGCGCTGAACCAGATACTGCTGGGCTTTGCCTTCACCATGGTGGGGTACGGAGTCGGGTCACAGGTGGCCAGAGGCGTCGTAGGGAGGCCTATAGAGAAACCTGTGGTATACGGCGTCGAGGCGTTTGCCGTAGCCGTCGTGGCCGCGGTGGCCGTCTACTTCTTCCTAAGGTCTAGGGTGGGGCTTGCCATAAAGGCGTCCGGCGACGACCCCGCCTCGCTGGATTTAATGGGGGTCGACGTGTACAACATAAGGAGGGTGGCAGGCCTAGTGGAAGGCGTCTTCGCCTCAGCCGCAGGCGCCTACCTCGTGCTTCTGTACTACGGGAGCTGGTCGGAGCAACTGGTGATGGGCTGGGGCTCCCTGGCGGTCATCACGGCGATGATATCTCTCTGGTCGCCTCTGCTTGCGATAGCGGCGTCGCTTGTGCCGTCGTTCTTCATATCGCTTGCCTACGTCCTGCAGAGACTCCTACAAGTCTCGCCACACCTCCTAAACGTTGTGCCGTACGTTGCGTCTATAGCCGTCTTAGCCGCCGTCCAGGTCGCCATGAGAAAAACACGGTTGAAGGCTCTAGCCCCAAGGTGGCTCGCGAGACCCTACATAAGAGAGGAGCGGACATAAAATTTTTAACACCAGCACTACGTCAACACGGGCCCCGGTAGCTCAGCCCGGTCGGAGCGCCCAGGGGCGGAGCCCCGTATGGGGCCTGCCGCGCGCAAGCCTCGTAGCGACCCCGCGAGACAGCGGGAGGTCCCGGGTTCGAATCCCGGCCGGGGCTTCAGCGAGGTTTTCCTCCGCCAAATCCGGCAGGAGGCTTCACTTTCTCCCGGACGCAACAAACGACATGCATCCCCCGGGACCTCCGCCGCGGAGCTGGCGAAGTTTTGAAGCAATACGCCACACGTTAGGTTTCCCGTGGAGCGGCACAGCGTTGTTAACCCGCAGGTGTGAACGCGGATCTGAACATCAAGGAATCGGGGCGTCAAGCATGTCCTGCTCCTGTAGGCAACCCGCCTAAAACAGCAACGCTCTTATAATTCTGCGTGCGATCGGTCTTTTAATCTGGAGTATGTAGAGTATAAGCGCCGCTGTGAATAGTATGTTCAAAACCCAGGACACTGGTCTCAGAATCTGCAGGGCTGGGTCTAGGTCTATCGGCGGGTTCAGCGCGCTACGCATGACCTGTGTAGCTGTGTCGTAGAGTAGGGGCCCCGCCAGGGGGATTACGGCGAGCACTAGAGATAGGGACAGCATGAACCCCACTACGCCGTTCCACAGCAACGGCTCCGGGGCTGTGGTTACGCCTAGCGTAAGTGCTATTGCGTAGACCGTGGTGAAGACCGCGATGCCTAGGTAGAGCT
>WYEI01000168.1 GCA_009903905.1 Pyrobaculum sp.
GACAAATTTCGCGAAGTTGCTAAGCACAACCACCACGTTGCCTCCCTCAACCACGTATACATACGGCAGAGGGACCCCATAAAGCAACGCGAGGACGGCAATTATCTTAGGCAACTTCCCCGCCTGCATCTTCGCGAAGAACTCGAGATATACCGCAGCCGCCAGCAACGTCAGGACGGCCGCGGTTGCAAGCGGCTGAGGTATCTGTAGAAACCTCTCGGCGAAGTTGCCTGCCACTATTTCAAACTGCCTCACCTCAACGGGGGCAGTGGCATAAAGCGGCGTCGCAAATGGGCTCACTGCGAGAATAAGCGCTGTCAGTACAAAGGCTATCAACGTGAGAACCACGGTCTTAAGTGGGGGCCTATTAATACGTTTCCAGAGGGTCAGATGCGAGAAATCTCGTCACATGTCTCGACAGTCCTGGTCTCATCACCTTTGCCCGCCTCTGTGGAGTCAAAATAATACTCAGTTTAAAACGCCAATTTTCAATGCAAATAAATAAGGGAGGAAAAAACAGTTAGATTAGCCTTACGTATTCCCTTACTGCCGTGGTGTAGGCCAGCAGGCCCTTGGGGTGGTACACCTCTCTCAACTTGTTCTCATATGTCTCGTATCTGCTGAACGCCAGCTCTAATCTGACCTCCCTCACGGCTCCGTTTTGGGCGCAGAAAGCGTTTGGTGGGTTCAGCGAGATACATACCTCAGACCCGTCCCTAGCAACGTAAACCTCCACCATGTAGGGGTGGAGGATGCTCATAGGCCTCTGCCTTATCGCATCAACCATCCACGGGTATTTCCTCAATACGCTGGCAATCTCCACCAGCCTCTCCCTAAGGTCCAGCCACTTCCTAACCCACTCTACGCCGAATGTCTACAGCAAGGATTTCCTTGCGTATAGTTGTTTTTAAACTGGCGCATGGGGTGTGGCGTAGACGCAGAGAAGCAACCGCGGCCGGACCCTCTGCGGCTCTGTATTCGGTGTATCACGGGCTGTATTCAAAAGCCGTTGTTTCCTCCGCCGTGGCGCTGGCGGAGGTTGGGCACTTCAGAGAGGCTGTTCAATACGTCCAGAGGGTCGCCAAGGCCCTCTACGAGGCGGCTAGAGAAGTATTCGAGCGGGTTAAGGTGGCGGCTCAGCGCCTTGTTGAGCTGTTTGTGGAGGCTGTCACGCGGGTGTTGGCTTGGGCCGACGAGCACAAAGCATATCACTTCTTGATGGCAGCCGTCGCCGCTGGAGTGGTCGCGCTGGCCGCCGCGTTGAACTTGTGGGGTCTTGTGGAGCTGGAGAAGTTGGCGTATGCGGCGTCTCTGACGCCATTTCTCGCCGGGCGGACGAAGACTGGCGGAAAGGCGGCGGAGAGGTTTAGGTCATTGGCTGAGTGGTACGAGAGGTGGAAGGACGAAAACGTCATTAACGAGATCATCAACGCCCCTCTGAATAAAGAGAGGCCGTTTCTGAAGCTGGCGAAGTCGCCGAATCTGCCCAAGCCCCTGGCGGAGTTGAGGAGGGCGCTGAAGGATGTCAAAGACGAGGTGGAGAGAGACGCCGCTGTGGTCGCGGCGCTTGTGCTCTACAAGACGCTTGTGAAAAACGCCGAGGCGTATAGGGAGTGGGCTGAGCTGTACAAGTGGGCGAGGGGTCTGGTCGAAAGGCACGAGTTCACCGTGTCGGCTGGCGATATCAAGAGACTCCGCGAGGCGCAGAGGAGGCTGGAGGAGGCGGCGGAGCAGGTGAGGAGAGAGCTGAACAAAGTGTTGACGTTGTACAAGTCGCACAGCCGCGAGTTATACGAAAAGCTCAGACCCCACCTAGAGGTGGACTTCGGCTTGGCGGATGAGCTGGCGGAGGCTAGGCGCGTCGAGTTGAGCAGGTATTCAAACGCCAATATGGGGACTAAAGCCTACGCCGCCTTGCTCTCAGTTGCGAAGGACGGGATATACGGACACACTGCAATGTTGCTTATGGCGGAGGGGGCTTTGGCGGATGTTGTGTTGTTGACGCCGAGGAGCGCCTACGAGAAGGCCGATAGGGTCGCCAACGCACGCGGTGAGACCGTCGACCCGTCCCGCTCGCCTAAGGGGGCGGTAGACTGGGAGGATAGGGCCGCTTCTGTGCTTCTGCGGTTTTTGATTGGATACGGCGAGGCGGATCTCAAGTTTAGACTCGTCGAGAAGGGCGGCAGAAAGGGATTCCAGATGTTTAGGACCTTCGGCGGTATCGAGGCTCCCGTCGGCGAGCTGTGGATAGGGGAGGTGGCTTACTTCAAGGTCAGCGAGGAGGAGCTGAGGCGTCGTGTGGAGGAGGCGATGAGAATGGCGCCGGACCTCTCGGGGATGGACAAGGCGCCGCAGTACGTGGCGTGGCGTGCCACAGACGTGACAACCTCCGGAAGGCAGATAGTAGGCACCACAGTTCATTCTTGGCAGTTGAGGTGGTATGTCAGTCTCCTCGGCGGGCCGAAGTCGTTCCGCGGTAGTGCTAGCGTCACGAAGGAGGGCATCAAGTTTCTCATCACGGCGCGCTGGCCCCGCGAGAGGGAGGGCCAGATCTTGAGGGAGAGCAGATGGCTGGAGTCTCTGCTGGGCCGGCGCGTAGAGAGCTGGCGGGAGCTGGTAGATGCAATAGACTGGACCTGGGTCATGGAGAAGGTTGGGAAGCTGGTCGACGAGATCAAGCTCTGGATAGGCCCCGAGAGGATGGGCGACGCAGAGAGGGAGTGGTGGGTGAGGAGGATGTTGGGCGAGCTGGCGCTCCTAGCCCACTTCGCCGAGGCAAGGAAGGTTAAGAATGACAAGCAGAAGAAAGAGGGCGCCGAGAGGCTGGCGGAGGTGAGGAGGGGCATGGACGACGACGAATGGCGCGCGGAGAGGGCCGTGAGGCTGGCGAAGGCGGTGGAGGCGCTGAGCGGCGGGAGGATAACCGGCAATCACGCCGAGAGGCTGGCCGAGCTGATTATCCTCTACGCCGAGAGACGTGAGGAAAGAGCGAAGGAGCGCATTGACAAGCTGGCGGGAGGGCTGGCTGGAGTCTCTAGGGAGGAGGTCTGGGGTGTCGTCGACTTCGTCCTCAGCGATATGAACTGCCTCGTTAGGGATTGCGCGAGGGATGCAGTGGTGAGGAAGTTTGTGGAGCCTGCTCTTGAGCTGGTCATGCTGGACAAGGCGCTTAGAGGCGAGTTCAGCAGAGAGAAGGCGCTGTTCATCTTCGGTGAGATATACGCCACGGCAGTTGCGGGAGACGGCACGGTGGGGTTGGATATGGTCATGCTAACCGTCGGTGGGGAGCTGGGCGGTGGGGCCGCGCTACTGCGTTTAGCCACACTGCACCTGCTCAACCAACTACTGCCAGACGAGCTGAAGTTCAACGCGCGGGTATATGTGAACAGGGACAGATATTACTACATAGCCGCCTACGGCGAAGATGCGGTGAGGTTTATGCACCTCCTCGCCGTCTCTGCGCCCTCCGCCGGCGGAGGGTATTTAAGCGACAAGTTCGAGGAGTTCATGGAAGCGGCGCGGGTGGAGGTGCGGCTTGGCGACATGTGGCTGACTGAGAAAGGCCGCGTCGCCGCCGACTTGACCCTCTCGGAGGCTGGCATCGACGTCAAATACAACGTATATCTGAGCGACAAGATCGAGCTCGAATTCCAATCAACGGACCGGAGCCGCGTCGAACTCGCGGCGCGTCTCCTCAAGCTTGCGGGCGTCGGCGCGGAGGTGAAGAAGGTGGGTGGCAGAGACGTCTGGTACATCAAAGCCGCTACCGACATGCTTGCGGCTGGGCGCGAGGAGCTCAGAAACGTCCTCGCAAAGGTCGTTAGGGAGGCCATCGCAAGAGGCTGGGTGGATGCTGGCAAGGCTGAGGGCTGGCTGGAGGAGCTGAGGAGAGGCCGCGTGCCGAAGGAGGGATGGCCGAAGTACGAAATGAGGCTGTCCGGTAGCGGCGCACTGGTGGTCAGATTCGGTTCCACAAACCCCAACAGCATAAAGCAAGAGGCGCAACGGTTTAGGGAGATGGGTCTCGTAGAGGGCGTCCACTTCTCGATGAAGATACCGGAGGGCGGCAAGAGGGGCTACGTGAGGATCCTCAGGGAGGGCTTGGCGTACGCCGCATGGCTTTCCGTATACGGCTCTGAAGACCAGAGGAAGCTGGCGGCGGAGTTTATAGAGTACATACTCCAGAGGGCTTGGGAGGCTGGCAAAGAGGTTTACGAAAAAGTCAAAGAGATCATAGAGGAGGGGATGTCGAGAGGCTCCCTAACGCTGAAGGGCTTTGAAAAGAGGGTTGAGGTGGGTGGCAGAGAGCACGTGGTGAAGGTGATAGACTGGAGTGCTGAGTTCGATGTGGGCAGAGGCGGCAGGAAGTTGTTGAGGATTAAGATAACGGCGGAGGTCGGCGGCGTAAAGAGCGACTACGAGATTACCTTCGGCAGATACGGCAGAAGAAACGCGGCCGTAGGCTTCGCCATGGCGAGGGCCGACGTCCCTGGCGGCAGAGAGGCGGACGCGGAGAGGTTCTCGGCGCTGATTAAGGCCCTTACGGGGAGAGAGCCGGGGGTATACCGCATAAAAGACGGCAGGATAAAGATAGAGTGCTATGAGGGACATCTGGAGGGCTTCAGGCGCTACGCCGAGCTTGCAGACGCCATAGAGAAGTGGCTGAAGGGGACGAACCACTCATCAACTTTATAAGATCCCTTCTTTGGTCTTTATATGCTTAAGATAGACGAGATTCTGAAGCGACTTGAAGAGGTCGATAAAGTTGTGAAAAGCGTTGACGAGGTCAAGGCGCAGGTTTTAGCAGGAGTGGAGCAGATATCAAGAAAGTACTCGGAGCAAGTGGTTAAAAGCGTTGAGGAGATCGTCAACAACGCGGTGGCTGAGTATAGGGCTAAGGCCATAGAGGACGCGAAGAAGGAGGCTGAAAAAATCGCGAAAGATGCCGAGGAGAAGCGGCAGAAGATACTGTCGAAGTACCAGGAGAGGCGGGCGGCGCTTGTCCAGAGGGCGCTGTCTCTTCTCAATTTATGAGCTCGGTACTTAGGAGACCAGCCCTCGGTCCTAGGGTAAGGGGGCTCCGGATAAAGGAGCTTCCACGCGATAAATTAATCTCGTTGATCTACGCCAACACGCTAGACGAGTTTTTAAACATTTTGAAGACGACGCCCTACAGCATAGCCATAGACAAACTTACACGCGAAAACCTAGAGGACCTAAGGAAGGGTCTCGTGAGGGCTTACTTGGAGCGTATAAAGTCCATCTTCCTAGGTGCTAGTAGCGACGTAAAAGCGGTTATTATGTCGTCGCTTAAGTATTTCGAGTACGAAAACATTAGGAACTTAACTATCGCCGTCAAAGCCGGCAGGAACCCAGAGGATTTCATAATATGGGAACCGCTCGAGTTCACTAGGCGGAGACACGTAGTAGCAAGCCTCCTCGGCGCCAAGAGCATAGAGGATATAGGAGAGAGGCTGAAACAGATCAGGCACCCCGCCTACAAAGCCTTCGAGCTTGCCTCGAAATACGGAGATGAGAAGATAAGCGTCTTCTTAGATAGGCAGTGGATTCACGACTTCTCCACAACGGCCCCAACTAGCAAAGACAAGTCGCTCCACGACTTCGTAACGGAGCTCAAGGAATACTTTAACATCCTTATTGCAATAAGGGCGAGGATATGGGGGCTTGTCGAAGAACGGAACGAGCTTATTGTAGATAAACCTACGCCGCTGGTGGCATCTGCGGTGAAGGATCCGCCTGCGAAGTTTCTAGAAAACGCCGGAGGCACCCCCTGGGGGAGGATACTGCTGGACTTGGTGGCTGAGGCGCCGACGCTGGAGAACATATCAATCGCGATGGATAATATATATCCAGCCTACGTGAAAAAGCTCTCCGATATATACACAGTCAGGTTTTCGGAGTTTTCGCTCGGCGCACTGGCTACGCATTTAGAATATATGCGTGCCGAGGTTATGACGCTCATGAGAGTTGCCTCTCTACTTGCAGAAGGTGTACCAGCTGAAAAAAGAAGAAAAGTTTTCGAGCCGCTCACCCGCTAAAAACTACTAACCTGTGAATAGAATCAAGAAGCTTACTAGCAGGCCATATATCGCGATAGCTTCGGCAAGCGCCAAGAATATCAAATACCAAATTCTCTCTTGCGGCTTCTCCACTAGGGCCGACATGGCCGCCGCCCCTGCGAGACCTACTCCTATTCCAGCCCCGAGACCTGCTAGGCCTACGGCGAGTCCGGCGCTTAGGTATTTATCGGTGGCTTGTGCCATCGCCAGCATTGCCGTGAGCGCAATTGCAAACAGCGCTTTCGTGTTCATGGGCGTTTAACTTCTTAGGTTTTTAAATATTGACGTAACTCCTCTATTTTTCTATCGATTGTTGTTACTAAACCTTTTATTTCTTCTTTTACATTATTCATGGCCTTCTCGATTTCTTTATCGATAAGCTCTTTAATAAGTACATTAAGGTCTTTCATAGACATACAGGTAGTGGAAGACCCGGTTTTTAAATATGTGAGGTTATTATCTTCCTCCTTATGAACTCCTCTCTTTCGCCCTCCTCTAGTGCAAGGCGGATATATTGCATGTTTTCTCTTATGCGGGGGATGACGACGTAGTCTATGGCGTTTATCATACGTTGATACTCCCTCACCCTGTTGAGAAGCGTGTAAAAGAGCGTCTCCTTCTCGGCGAACTCTATAAGCTTTGTGAGAAGCTCACGCATTTTCACCAGCGCGACGTCGAGCTCAGCGGCTTCAGTCGCTATGCTGTAAGTAGGGTAAGTCACGTAGTTGCTCACCTCTAGACCTATGTGCGTCCCCCTATTTACAAGCTCCACCCTCACCGTCTTCGGCGTCAGCTCCGCTATGTTTTCAATCTTGTCTATGCCGGACTTAGCCACGGCAATCTTGAAGTTGTCCGCCACCTCTACAAATCCGTCAGCTATCTCGCGCCTCAGCCGCTCTAAGTCGGCGACTAAAGCCCTTATCCTCTGAATAGTAGAGTTCCTAGCGTCCTCCAGCGTCTTTTTCATCCGCTGGAAGAGAGCCAGTTGTCTCCTTAGCCTAATTAACTCCAGCCTCGAAGGAGGCGGCTTAAACGACACAAAGGCGATATAGCTACGTTTTTAAAATATTGCGCAAGCTCCGACGTGAAGGAGACTTGGCGCCACGTAAGGAGGGTGATAGAGGACGGAGACGTGGTGCTCGAGGTTCTCGACGCCAGGGACCCCCTCGCCACTAGAAACGAAGAGGTGGAGAAGTCGGTAGACAGGCTGGGGAAGAGGCTGTTGGTGGTGCTTAACAAGGCGGATCTCGTAGAGAGAGATATGTTGGAGGCCTGGCGGGCATACTTCGTCAACTTAGGCAGGGACGTTGTGTATATAAGCGCTAAACATAGACTCGGCACGCGGAAGCTCATTACGGCCATCAGATCGCTGGCTCCTAGGATACCTACCACCGTCGTCGTGGTGGGGTACCCCAACGTCGGGAAGTCTACAATTATAAACTACCTCAAGGGCCGCCACGTCGCTCCCACGAGCCCCAAGCCGGGGTGGACCAAGGGCGAACAGTTGGTACGGGCAAAAAGCTGGCTCCTGGTGCTAGACACGCCTGGCATAGTCAAGACCGCATATACAGGCGACCTGGCGCTAGACGTCATAAGAGGCTTGGTGGATCCAGGTACGGTGGACGACCCCGTCCCGTACGCCTACGCCCTGCTCAAACGGGTGCTTGCATACAACCCAGACGCCCTCAGAGAGGCGTATGGGATAGACTGCGACGTGGAGCACGCTTTGGAGGAAATCGGCAAGGCTAAGAGAAGACTTCTAAAAGGCGGAAGGATAAACATCGACGAGACCGCCCGCATGGTTCTGAAAGACTGGATAACTGGGAAGCTGAAATACGCGGCACGGCCGCCGGAAAACCACGACGCTTCAGAAGCGCGGAACTGACATCACTCCCTCAGACCGTCCCCGTTTTCACCTCACCTAGGCGGTTGTCTCCGCCACTATATATCTCTTCGCTACGTGGGCTAGACGCAAACTTATATAGTTATGTTGTTGTAATGTGCATGATACTTCAACTGGTTGAGCAGGTAGCCTTTGCCATATTGGTTCTTTTCGCCATTGTAATTCTCGTCGCCATCCTCTCCTCTGCGATACGCATAATTCCTGAGTACCAGAGGGCTGTGAAGTTTAGACTCGGCCGGGTGGTAGGCGTGGTGGGGCCGGGCCTCGTGTTCATCATACCGATCATCGACACCATTATGAAATACGACCTCAGAGTTGAGGTTGTGGACGTGCCGGCCCAACGCGCGTTGACAAAAGACAACGTGGAGGTCACGATAGACGCCGCTATTTATCTGAGGGTGGTGGACGCCCTAAAAACGGCGCTGACCGTGAGGAACCACATACCTGCCGTCGCCATCTACGCAGCCTCCACGCTCCGCGATGTCGTGGGCATGGTTGACCTAGATACTTTACTGATGCATAGAGACGACATCGCTAAAAGGATCGCGTCTATCGTGGACGATCACGTGACTCCGTGGGGGGTTAAGGTGACCGCCGTCGCCATCAAGGACATAAAGCTCCCTGAGGTTCTGCTCCGCGCGATGGCGAGTCAAGCCGAGGCGGAGAGGGTGAGACGCGCGAAAATCACGTTAGCCTCGGCGGAGTACGAGGCGAGTAAGATCTACCTGGAGGCAGCCGAGAGATATTCGCAGAACCCCACCGCGGTGCAACTCAGGATGATAGATGCGCTCATCGAGATCGCGCGGGAGCACAACCTTATAATAGTCACGCCGCCGACGATGGAGTACGTGGCATTGCCCCTGGCCTTGGCTAGGAGGGAGAAGAAGGAATGAGGAGATTCCTCCCCCTGCTTCTACTAGTCTTTTTTTCTAACGCCTATGTAGTAACCACTGTATATGTAGTTGAGATAAACGGCGTTATAGGGCCTTACACGCTGTCGCAGATACAGAGAGCGATTGCGTTAGGTGAGCAGAACAGCGGCTTGGTTCTTCTGTTGCTCAACACGCCGGGCGGCCTGGCCGACACTACGCTTCAGATCATGAAAGAGATTGGTAACTCGCAGGCGCCCGTCGTCGGCTATGTGTACCCGGACTACAGCTACGCCTGGTCTGCGGGGACCTACATACTCATGTCTACGCACATCGCGGCTATGGCTCCACATACAGTAATTGGGTCTTGTCAGCCTATCGCAGGTGGGACGCCTATAAACGAGTCTAAGACGCTAAACGCCTTGATAGGATATCTCGAGACTGTTGCAAAGTCGTATGGACGCAACGGCACCTTTGCGAGGCTTTGCATAACTCAAAACGTCAACCTAGGCGCCGAGGAGGCTTTGAGATACAGAGTGATCGAAGTTGTGGCGGTTGACGTAAACGACTTGTTGAGGAAGATAAACGGCAGTTCCGTGGTGCTCAGAAACCAGAAGACGGAGCTGGTAATCGCCGGCGTCGCGACAAGAAAGGTGGAACCGACAATTACCGAGACTCTACAGATGTGGCTAAGCGACCCGGTGGTGTCGAGTATTCTGTCTCTTCTGGCTTTTATCCTGCTCCTTGCCGCCTTTCTGACAGGTCACCCGGCCGCCGTAGTCGCCGCGATAATAATACTAGTGATTTCCGTGTTTACCTTCCTGCCTACGGCGTGGCTCGGCGTCGCTCTCATAATACTGGGCGCCGTGTTGATAATGGCGGAGGTCCTAATGGGGATGGCTACTCATGGGGTAGTTGCAGGCGTGGGGGTGGTTTTGGTGGTTGTGGGCTTCCTATCAACCTACCCGGCGAATGTCTTCAGCGGTGAACTTATATATATAAGAGACTGGTGGCTTATCCAACTTGGTTTATATATAAATATAGCTTTGCTCATGGGATTTCTCGGATTCATGATATATAAAATAGTGACGGTTCACAGACAGAGACCACCATCAGAGTTCTTAACAAATCTAAGAGGTATGGAGGGCGTGGCAATCGACGACATAGGGCCCGGCATGTCGGGATTTGTCAAGGTATTTGGAGAGTACTGGAAGGCGGTGTCTGATACCCCTATTAAGAAAGGCTGTAGAGTACGCGTTGTCGAGGTTCAAGGCGATACGCTTAAGGTGGAGCCGGCGCAGTGTTAGATGTGCACGACTTGAGCAGTGCTGGGCTTTCTGCAGACTGAGTGAATTAGCGGTAGCTACGTCTTTACGTCTATTGCACGCTTCTGCATCTTTACCAAGAATTTTCCAAGCCTGTGAAGGTTGCCGAGAAACATCATCGCTAGGCCTAGTAGGACGAGCTCCGGCTCGTTTCCGACGACGCCCATGATTAGCACCACAGCACCGTATATGGCGGCCATGTAGATGAACACGTCACATCTCCTTGCCCGGTTTATTAAGTCCGGTGTTCACAAAGAGACGCGGGTAAGTTAAAATACGTATGTATGTATATGGCCGTTGATGAGCTAAGGGTCTCCTGAGCTGTGAAGAGAAGCTCCTGCTGAGAATTAGGGCCAAAATAATTGTAAGTATTATAAACCAAAGGGAGAGTTATCTCTATGTATCTACAAATTATAGAGTTGTCGTTGTTAGTCGCAGCGGTGGCGGCTTTGGCGCTGATAATCTTCTTCGTGTCCCGCAGGGGGTCGTCTCCGCCGCAGGAGGTGGGGGTTAGGTACACGCCTGGCGAACAAGAAATCCTAAGACAGCTGGGTGAAATGAAGGAGCGTGTGGATAAAATGATACCGCCATACGGAAGGGTGGGCTACATACCCTCCAGTGTAGAGGAGCTGAAGGAGCTACTCGGATTTACATATATCAAACTCGGCGAGAGGGAGCTTGGGGAGAGGCCTTCGGGGCTGGAGAAAATTGAGGAGCTGGATGCCGACTTTCTCCAGGCTAGGCTGGGGGAACGCTACGTCTACGTGGTGAGGAGGGGAGGGAAAAAGTTCGTGGCAGTTGGGAACCAGTATCTTGACTACCTCACCGCCCGTTTTCTCATCGAGTTTTTGGACTACATCTAGCGGCTTCTGAAACCAAGTCGCGTTCATGGACTTCGCCCATTGGCGATTTTTCGCGGAATATCTGCGCCTCGTATATGTACAGTTTAGCCCGCCGGTCTAGCCAGCAGTCGCCCGGAAGCCAAGCCTTTATGCAGACGTTTATCAGAAACTCCTCGGGGCTCCAGCACTCCTCCACAGCCACCTGCGGCAGGAGGAGCCCGGCGTATGGCCCCCTTCTTACCACCAAACCGTGGCGCCCCACTTCCACCATTTCAGGGTATTTTCTGGGGTCTTCTGCGAGCAAGCTCAGCGGGCTTAATACGCTCACCTCAAAAACTACGTGCGGGAGCTCTTCGGAGCGTAGCGCTGGGAACCGTGGGTCTTGGCAACATGCACCTATTGCGCTGTAGATAGTTGCGTATAGCGTGTTTCTGTAGCCCTCCGGGTAGCCTATACACCCCCTGAGTTCGTATTTGTCGCCTTTCGCGGTTTCTATTGTGGTAAATACGCCGTAATTATCGCTGAGGAGCCTGGGCGGTGGGTTATCTGGAACCTCGATTCTTCCCGTCTTTAGGTACGTCTCTACTGCGCGTCGTGATGACTTAACAAGGTATGTGCCTTCTTCAGAGGAGTATGGCCGAAACATGTCTCTTCAGGTGAAACAGATATTAATTGCTTGCCATGGAGGTATATGCCTCTTTGTGCCGTCTGCGGTAAGGAGGTGAATTTTAAAAACATAGCGTATATAAATGAGAATACGTTTGTATGTAAAGACTGCTTTCCACAATACTATATAAAAAATATATGTAAAGTAGTCGAAAGAAGACTACGCGGTGAGAGTCCTCTTGCATGTAACTTTTGCTCATACAAGAAGCAGTGCGACGCCTATGTCTCAAAGACTTTAAAGTCGCTGAGTTGACCTACCGCCTTTCTAGCAGTGAGAGGAAGAAGCCTGGGGTGTTGTGTATATGCGGCAGAAATCTTCTGCATTCCGGGCAGTCCCACCCCGGCGCGCCGATGGTCAGGCCAGGGTCTAGAAGCTCGGCTTTGACCCTCTTTACCACTTCCTCGTTTTCTACGTGTGTAAGGGTGCAGGTTGAATATACAACACGGGGCGCGAGTTTAAGGGCGGTTTTTAAAAACTGTATCTGGTATTTCGCCAGCGTCTTTGCCGCGTCTAGCGTCACCTTGTGGTAGATCTTTGGACGGACTCCTATGTCTGTACAGGGGGGATCCACAAGAGCGACTTCTGCCTTTAATCGGGGGAAGTCGCGGTCGAGATACCTGCTGTCGTGAAGAAGCGTGTCTACATGGGTCGCCACCCCCAGCCGCGCCACCTCGACCTTCATCCTGGCGATCTTCGGATGCGATCGGTCTACAGCAACGACGCGAATCCCCATCTGAGCTAGGTGTGTGGCTTTTCCGCCGGGCGCCGCGTTGAGGTCAACCGCGGTGACGGCCCCGAGGTTGCTCACGACATAACCCACGGCGATTGCGGGAAGGCTTTGGCTGTAGAACAAGCCGTCTTTGTACTCGGGGAGATCCCTTATCTTAGGTGTCTTGTAGAGGGACTTCTCCACTTTGACGTATGGCCCTTTTCTTGTCTTCATGACTTCGTCGCTGTCGGCCACGGCTATGCCGTAGGCAACTATCTTTCCGTTGTCGGCAACCACGTTGACTTCGTCGCCTTTTCTTATACGGTCGGTTTTCACCACGCCCGGCGCGTATAGGTCGGCGCCTAACATAACGCTTTCGGCCGCCTTTTTATCTATGATTACTTTTTTCTTTGCTTCTGGTATCTGGAAGGGCCCCTCCACGGGCATCCACAACGCATCGTCGAAGACCTCGTCTCTGTAGGCTGGGACGCCCCTTGAGTTCAGTCTCTTGAGTAGTTCTTGTGGCGTGGTTTTTGACGTGTTTACTCTTATGTAGTAACGCGGCGGAGGCGTGGTGATTGAGCGGAACAACGCGTCTATCTCTGCGTCGGATAAGTATTCAAGGAGGTGTTTGTAGAGTTCTTCATCTATCTCGATGCCATAGAGATTCATCTAAGTATTTTGACGAGAAGTTCTTTTGCCCGTTCGGGGTCTTTCCGCACCAGTTGCCACAGCTCGTCTTCGGATTTCAGAATATAGCGGTAGGTTTTGTTTTTCTTGGACTCCGGGGCTGTGGTGAGGAACTTGTGCCTAGAAAGCTTCTGCAGGAGCCGTGCTGCTTTTAATATGGCGCTGTGGTCTGAGCCTAGACCTGCTAGTTTTGCCAAGGATGTCGCCTTGATGCTGACCACGCGGCCCTTTGCGTTTAGCAAGAGGACAACTAGGGCTTCTATAAGTCTTTTCTCGATATTTTCGAATTTCATCGCCGTCTGACTTTTACTATATTTAAAACTTTTCGTACCTTCGTATACTTTTGTCGAAGGTAGCGTTTTTAAATAGTTGCACCGTTAGGGACCTGGTTTTGCCGTGTTAAGATTTCAACAATTTACGTAGGTTCTTGTTAAGCGGTTGCGTTGCAACGCCTCTCTCTGTTATTATGCCGGTTATGAATTTCGGCGGCGTGACGTCAAATACGGGGTTAAACACCGGGACGTCTCTTGACGTAACGTAGACCTTGCCCTGTTCTGACCTCGCGGTGCGGACCTCGTCGGGATCCCTCTCCTCGATCTTTACATCCTCCACCCTGCCGCGTGGGTCTATGGTGCTGGTCGGCGCCAGCACGTAAAAAGGTACTCCAAATTCATGGGCAAGCACCGCCTCGTTAAGCGTGCCTATTTTGTTGTATACATGTCCATCGAGAAGTATGCGGTCCGCCCCCACCATGACGATGTTTACCAGCCGCCTATACAGCACAAGTCCTACTGCGGTGTCTGCAATGAGGGTCGTGGGGATCCCGTTGTGGACGAGTTCATACACCGTGAGCCTAGCCCCTTGTTGCCAAGGTCTGGTCTCCGGCGCGATCACTGATACCCGTTTCCCCAACATGGCGGCCACATATACAGGCGCCGTGGCGGTGCCTAGGCCGGTTCCCGTGGCTAGACCCCCGGCGTTACATATGGTGAGTACGGTATCGCCGTCTTCTAACAACTCGGCGCCGTAGAGACCTATCCTGATCTCTGCATCCAGCTCCTCCTCAAAGATCTTCTTAGCCTCTTCTTCCAACATGGCGGTGAGCTCCGCCGCGGAGGCGGTCTTACCTGCGAGCTCAACTGCTCTGTTGTACATACGTTCAAGCGCCCAGAAGAGGTTCACCGCCGTGGGCCTTGTTTTCGCCAGTACTTCCTTCGCGGAGGCCAGTGTGCGTAGCGCCTCTTCTACGGTTTTCGGCTTCTTTTCCTTTAACGCAACCACCATGCCGAATGCCGCTGTAATGCCTATGGCGGGCGCGCCCCTAACCACCATGTCGCGTATGGCCTCCGCCACCTCAGCCACGGTCTTTGCCTCTACGTATCTCGTCTCAAACGGCAGAAATCTCTGGTCAAGTAACACAAGTCTGTCGCCCCTCCACTCTATGGGCCTTATCTTTGGCTTGAATCGGTGCCTTATCTCCTCCACAAGTTTCTCCATGCTAGCACAGTTTTAAATGCCGTAAATATGTTATCGTGGTGGTCTATAGGCGGTTGTCGGCGAGAAGTCTCTAGGCCTGTTTCTTCAGGTTGTCGCAGAGCTTTGGCAACAGTTTCGCGATTTTTACAGCTTGGAGTAAAGTGTCGAAGTTTCTCGCCTCTCGCGGTAGTTTGTTAAACAAAGTTTCACAGTTTATCTTTTCGCAGACGCAACTTACGTCTGGGCAACTTTCAATAGCCTCTACCTCGTCCACCTGTAAGTTAGTTACTATGGCGGTTATGACGGCGAGCGACCTAACGAAGGCGTTTGTGAAGGCTGTGTACAAATCGTCGACTGAAAGAAATACGTAGTCTGGCAACAGCACCACCTCAACGCCGAGTTCTTTGGCCAGCTCTCTAGCGCCCTCTTCTGCGTACCCGCGGGCTATCACAAGAGGCTTAGCCCCTATGAGCTTCGCGTTGATATAGGCCTGCCTGATTCCTGTGATGTCGATTTTACCTGCCTTGACCTCGACCGCGTAGGTGTTTCCGTCTCCGTCAACGGCCAGTATATCGACTTCGCCTACCTCCACGCCGTTTCGGTATATCCGATGCCGTGACGCCTTCGGAAACAGCCCAAGGGCTGGGAGCAGGTCTAATATGTAGCGCTCAAATCGAGCACCCATGAGGTTTTGTGGGCGTTGTGTTTTAACTCTAACGCAAATCGCCCAGCGCATCTTAGGTCTTGCCCCCGGGGCGGGGTCAGCCCTGTGGGGAGGCGTGTCTGGTTTTTAGCTTTTCGTTGATCTCTTCTAGCGCCTTTGCCAGCGCCTCGACGAGGTTCGTATTCCGTAGCCTGACCAGCCTAGCGCGTCCTATACGCCTCTCCTCTACTATTCCGTATCTAGAGAGGAACTTGAGATGGGCCACGAGCTGGCTGTAGTTGGTCTCCAGTCTCTTCGCGAGCTCTGTGGCGTTTACCTCGCCGGTCTTCCACAGAGCCAGTATTATGCGTATCCGAAGCGGCGCGCCGAGCACCTCCTCCACAGTCATCTAAGCTCCTCTTTAATCATCCTAGTGAGGAGCGATTCAAGGGTCTCTAGAGGTTCTGTTCCTATGGATATTAATGTGGTGCGTCCCCGAACTCCTTCGCCTTTTTTGTTTTGCCGGGTCTCTATAATGCCTCTATCTCTTAAATCGTTTAGATACGTCCATAGCTGGCTGTGTACTCTTGGCTTTTCGCCATATTCTTCGCATGTGATTTTGTAAGTTTCCTCGGCGTCTCCAAAGGTCACGTACGATGTATGTGAAGTCTTGAGAGTCCTCACGATGGCCAGCAGGAACAGTTTCTCATGTAGTGGTAGACCTGTAAGCACCTCTTCAGAAACGCCAAATAGGACCTCCTTTGACGACCTCCTAACGTCCTCCGGCGTTATCTGTCTCCTGCCGTTTTGTTGCGCCACGTAGGCGGCTCTGTAGAGGATGTCTATGGCAAGCCTCGCATCGCCTTTACTCGTGTCCAGCGGGTTTTGCGCGCCTGTGATATCGGCGATCATCTGAAGCACGTCCTCGCTGTGGGAACCCTCTGCAAGACCTGCCTTTGCCCTGTCGAGAAGTATGTCGAAGATCTGGTCTTTGGTGTAGGGGGTAAACCGCACGACGGATTTACCCATTATCCCCCTAGTGGAGGGGTCTAGGTTGTTGAGAACCGTATCGCTGTGTCCCACAATGGCTAGGGCGATTCTGAACGCGCCGAGTTTGTCCGTCTCCTGACCTAGTCTGATAAAGGTGGAAAGTATATCCGGCGTGAAGTTGAACGCGTCGTCCAGAACCAGAAAGACGTGGAGATCCCTCTCGCGTAGGTGCTCAACTAAGAGGGCTAGGAACTCGTCTCTGCTTAGGCCTCGTTTTGGAAACGGGATATTTAACGACCTGGCGATTTCCCCTATAATTGCCGTGAAGTTTCTATAGAGAAAGCCGTTTATGTATACAAAGCGGGCCTTGGACTCGTTCTGCCGCAACTCCCACAGCTTACGTAGCGTTACGGTCTTGCCGGTGCCAGGCCTGCCGAGAAGGGTTACCCTAGGGTAGTGGTGTCCTGGGTTCCGCAACCAGCTACTTAATATCATGTCGAGTTGTTGTAGCTGTTGCTCTCTATGTGGAAGCCTAGGCGGCACATAACTGGGCGAAAACACGGCCTCATCAATGATGATAGCCATGTGTAGACGGACAAAGCTGATATAAATACTTTCAGTCTACATAAAATAGTAAGTGTAGTAGTAGATCAAAAGTATCACTTAACCCATGCGAATGAAATAGAGCGACCCCACCTTAACGACGTGACAACCAACACAACTAGGTTCTTTATTATCAACATGGTCAAAGACTTCAAACTTCTTTATTAGTGCCTTGAAGTATTTCATGGAATTACATGCTTCAAAGTAATTAATGTATGTATAAACATATATTACACCAGTCGCGACAGCCTCACAGCGTACCCCATCGTCAAAGTAATATATGCAGTCGCAGAGGTCTCTTGTGATTGTTTTTTCTTTTTTAGGTATAGTTTTTATTAAAATATACTTACGAATCACAATAGGTTTTTGATATCTAGCGAGTTTATTCCCAGAGATTTGCTTAGCCTTTCTATAACATGCGGGTTATGTCTTGCTAGGGCGGAAAGGACATACATAAGCTCGGCTCTTACCAGAGACTGAGAGACGTGCAGATTTTGGGCTAGGTATTCTATTAAGGTCTCCCGCCGTCTCCTTGTCTCTTTGGTCCTCGCCAGAAGCAGAAGCCTCTGCGGGAAGCCGTATTTGATAAAAGGAGGTAGCCTGGGTTTGTTCTTTACCTGAGATACACCTCCCAGAGCCAGCTCAAGGGCATACGGCAGAAGTTCCCATTCCTGTGTGCGTTTAATCCTGCCTATAAACATATCGGCTTTACTAAGCCTATCATATGCCACCGACATGAGCTCCAGTTCCTTATATACCACCGGTATGCTTTCAAGAGCCCACACGAAGTACTGCTCCCAGTCAAACGATGGGTTGAAAGAAACTGCACGAGCTTCGTCGAACCACCGCGCCTTGTAGACGCGGTCGAGGATTTCAAACATAGACAGCTGGGGGTTCCGCTCGCCGATTCTTTTAATGTCGTCGACTGTTAATACCCTTCTCCCGCCTGAGAGGTACATCTGCAGGTCGTTTATAGCCGCCCTCAAATCGCCGAGAGAAGATCTGGCGATGCTCCTCAAAGCCTCCTCCTCGCATTTGGCCCCCTCGCCTGTGCATACCCTCTTAAGCACCTCGACGACTTCATCCTCCGAAAGTTTCTTTAAATTAACCACAAGCGACAGATCCCTAAGAGGTCTGAACTTCGGGTCGTAGGGATTATTCGCAGTCATCACTATGGGCACCTTCGCAGTTTCAATAATTTCAATAATGGCCTCAAGCCCTCCCAAGTCCTCCTTCACGTGGAGCCCATCAACTTCATCGAAGAGAACGAGCTTGCCGCCGTAGCCGAAGAGCGAAGACTCCCTCAATCCTCTTCCCACAACTTGTTTTATCCTCTCTGCGGTCCGCATGTCGCTTGCGTTTAATTCGATGAGTTCGTAGTTTATCTCTCTGGCCAACGCGTGAACTATGGTGGTTTTTCCAACACCGGGAGGACCTGCCAGTAGGACCGCCTTGGCTTCAGATATCTCCTTGTTTCTCTTTTTACCCCACCGTGCGCAGAACTCCCTAGGCGCCTTATACCTCGTACATATCCAAGACGCCAATGTGTACTTAGCCTCCTCTTGGTCCACTACCTCTGCAAAGGACTTGGGGCGGTACTTCTCTATCCAGGGAAGAGCCATCACTTCTTCTTAGGCGGAGGCGCGGTTGGCCTCGCCTTTTTGCCGATGGCGCCGAGCCTTGCAAGAAGGTAGGCCAGTTGTATCTCCTCATCGGCGCCCTGCGTAAGCCTGTAGTCCACATCTGCCAGCAACTCGGCGACCTCGGCCTTTACCTCGTCGTCAAGCGACATACGGATCAACTCCCTCTGAAACGCCCTGATGAAGTCGACGCCCGCCACGCCCTTTATATACATAAGCTCCCTCAGCTTCTCACGCGCCTTTAGATAGTCGCCGTTAAGCGCCAAGTTGAACAGCTCCACTATATCCGAAGGCCTCACGGCAGTAGCGGCGGCGGCGACCGCGTTGCCATCGACAACTTTATTAGTCGCGGCGGCTATCTGCAACAGATTTATGGCCCTCCGCATGTCGCCCTCGGAAAGTTCATAGATAACATCAACGGCGTCTTCTTTAAGGGTGATCCCCTCCCTCTCCGCTATATGCCTCAGCCTCTCCGCCATCAAGTGCCGCGGCAGAGGGGAGAACCGGAAGACAGCACACCTAGAAATTATAGGGTCGATAATGCGAGAAACGTAGTTTGCTAGTAGTATGAATCTTGTGTTTTGGGCGTATATTTCCATTATGCGCCTCAGTGCTTGTTGGGCGTCGCTGGTCATGTTGTCTGCTTCATCGAGTATTACGAGTTTGAAGGGGGCTTTGCCCACGGGCGCCGTTCTGGCGAACTCCTTAACACGTTCTCTGATCACGTTTATCCCCCTCTCGTCAGAGGCGTTAAGCTCAAGAGTATTCTCCCGCCAATACTCCCCATACAGCTCCCTAGCCAACACAAGCGCCATAGTAGTCTTGCCGGTGCCAGGCGGGCCGTAGAAAAGCAGATGCGGCATATTACCCCCCTTAACAAACTCCCTAAGCCTAACCTTAACCTCCTCCAAATCCACCACCTCATCAAACGAACGAGGACGATACTTCTCAAACCAGAAGAGCTCAGCCATACAGAGAAGATAAAACCTGTTAAAAACAGTTAGCGCGAGGCGGCTGCGATGCGTTCCAGCTCCTCGCGTTTTCTCACGGCGTAGCTCTTTGGGTCGTTGGCCGCCGCGGCTATGATTTCGTCGGCTAGACACTCCTCTATTGGCTTCGGGTTGTTGAAGGAACATGCCCTAGCACCCTCTGTAATCCAGCGGAGGGCGAGGTCGAGTCTTCTCTGTGGCGACACGTCCACAGACACGGCGTAGGCGATGCCGCCCATTATGATTCTTGTGACTTCCTCCCTAGGCGCGGTGTTGACTAGGGCGTCGATAAACACTTGAAGAGGATTCTGCCCTGTCTTGTAATGAATAAGCTCAAACGCCCTCTTGACTATGTTGTAGGCTTTGTGCTTTTTGCCGGCGTTTCGACCAGGCTTCATCATCAGGTTTATAAGCCGCTCCACTATGGGTATCCTAGCCTTCCCAAATCTGTGGCTCTGGTAACGTCCCTCGGTATGGGGCAACATAACAGGCTTTAGACAGATGTACCTACGCAGACCTGGGTCGCGCACAACAACGTTTTCAAAACCCCACTTCCCAAACAGCAACACAGGCTCGCCGTTGAGAGTTCTTACGTCACGTGGACACTCCTCAACTATAGGCACGTCGCCTATGTATTCAACGCGGCTACTCTTGGGAAGTTGCTCACCGAAGATGGACATACCAGCCACACAAACTACGCCTTTAAAAACCTTTCAAACCCTCTTCTCTAGCAACAGCGCATTGACCACACGTCTCGTGTTTCGGTACTCGCCCTCGAGGCTTTCCACAATCTGCTTATACACGTCCAGGTAGGAGATGTGCTCATTCTCGGCTATTTTAGAAGCTACGCTGAGCAGAAAAGAGGGAGAGCACTCCACCCGGTACTTCTCCCCCCGCCACATCACAGTACACAAAACACCCACGTAGCCACAGATGAATATTACTATAACACTTCTGCATACAACTGCCGCAGATAGGAGTAGGCTGAAACTAATTCATCTTCAGCTTCCACCGCGTATTGCAACGATTGCCCCCGAAACAGTAGCCAAGATACTCAACAACCCCCTCCCTCCTCAAACGCGCCAATATGGCAGTCACAGAACGCCTGTTGACGCCAAGTAGCTTGGCGATTTCGGCGCTACTCAATTCGCCGTATTCCCTCAACAAGTTTATAATCTGCTCAGCCAACTTATGAGCGGTAATATCCCTCATCGCCTATCTCTTCCCTAATAGGTATATATCTCTTTTGCCTGACCTCCTCCCCGCCCTAAAGGGCGAGGGCTCCCTTGGGGCGGCTCATTGGCGCCCTCGCCCGGCCTTCAGAGGCCCCTCGGGCCGGGGTCATGGAGCTACCCGGGCCAGCACCGCGGGTCATCCGCCCCCAGCAGGGGGCCTACTGCAGAAACGCCCATTTTTAAAAACTTTCTCCCCATCCCCGCCCTAAAGGGCGAGGCTCTCGCCTGATGTAATTAACATAAAACGTTTTTAACCTAGGACCGTAGCTTGTCTAGGTGAATGAGGTCAGAGGTGCTGAGAGGTGACGAGCGGCTTATAGATGACGACAAAACTCTCAACGCCGCCTTAGCTGCGTAGGAAAATTTAGAGAGTTCTCTAAAAAGAGCAACGGCACGTCTCACAAGCATAGGAGACGGCTCTCTGTCAGGCTCTCCGTCAAACCACACGACGCATCTGCCAAACCAACATATCTGCAGATAGTACAAAACGCGGTCCTCCAGGTCGTACTCGGCCTCTGCCTCGAACAACCCACGTTTTACAAATATATACTCGCCCACCACAGCATCGCCGCGCCTCAAGTGGGTCTTTTTTATCGTTAAGCCACCGCGGCGTATCAGCACTGCCAGCTCCTCAGACACGTATACGTACACGGCAAAAACTAAATTACCAGCACCCAAGTAAAGAAAACACAGGCATAATACGTGATGAAGACGGGATATGTCGATACGTGACGAGAAGAACCCAGCTGACTACAATGTCGGCAGATATGTTACCGGCACAAGCGGCTCTTTGACCTGCCCCTTCACTACTATGCCGACTTTCGGCACTATCTCTATCTCGTAGATGCCGGGATGTACAGGGCTCCAACGCATCTTCCTCACAAACATAACTCTCTTAAACGCGCCGTCGCGGGCCTTGGCAATACCCATGATAAACACGCCGGTGGCCAAGAATTCCTCCACTCCGTATCTGCTGATGGCGCCGGAGCCCGACGGTATCTCCGTGGTTATTATGTTGGTAGTGCCGATCTCCCTCTCAATGCTCATGACGAGAACGCGGATGTACTCCCTAAGAACTTGTACGTCTTTGTCCAGCGACACGAGAGGCGCGATGGGGTCTATGACAAGCCTCTGGGCGTTTAGAGCCGCTACGTACTCCCTTATAGACGCCACCAGAGACTTGGCAATGGCGGTGGGGTCCTTTTCGCGAATACGCTCCACGATGTCCATCTCCGGCACCAGCACCTCTATGAGGCCCTTAGCCCTCAGCTCCTCAACATCCCAGCCAAACCTCCTGGCTCCTTCCACAAACTGTTCATAGGTCTCGTCCACCGAAATGTAGATACCCGACTCGCCGTATTTCAAGGCACCCTGGATGAGAAATGTCAAAGCCGTCAACGTCTTGGCGGTGCCCGTCTCCCCCGAGATCAGATAGGTCCTACCTCTTATGAATCCCCCTCCCAAGACGGTGTCGAGCCCCTCGACGCCCGTGGGAATCGTCTCGTAGTAAAGCTGGTAATCAGACACAAAACGCTATTACAGCCACCTTTAAATACTCTTCTATTTAAATAAGAACCCCTATCAGCCAGTGGAGACTGTGTTGCAGGAGAAGGTGAAGAGTCTAAACAAGCTACGTGTGTACATGCTAATAGAGTCCACAGGCCCTGAGATTAGCAAAGAGATCAGTAATTTCCTCTCAGAGGCGTTGTTGAGACCCATAGAAGCAAAAATGGGAAATGTCCACGTGGCCATGACCTTTCTCTGGAGTCTTCTCAACAAAGTGGCACAACAGCTAGAAGAAGTCGGCGAACAGGTAGTTGACATGGAATTCAGCCGCGGGAAGACAACGCTTGTGACAAAAAGCGGCTACGTCATAACCATTGTAGTAAGGACACGACATAACCAATACGTGTCAGAAATTGAAGGCGTAGTCGACGTCGAGGAGTCCCCGTTTAGGGTCGAGGATTTCTAACCACGACGCGCATAGACACTTTTCCATTCCCATTCCCTTATGGTGTCTGCCACCTCGGCGTATTTCTTGAAACCATCTAGATGCCGTCTTGTATATATAATCACGGGCTTACCCTTATCGAGTTTTATGTTTGGCTCCTCGCCTGTTAATGCCTTGACCAGCGCTATGATTCTCTTGGCGTCTTCTTCTCTGCCGCCGGGGGCGTTGACACGCGCGACTGTGTAGCCTTCAATGGCGTTTTTCTTAGTGCGGCGGAATGTCGCTGTCCATTGGCCCTCCACGCCGCCTACAATCGCTCCTACGACAATGCGTAGCTTATCGCCGTCTTCCCATGCCTTTATATTCTTCACCTCTACGGGCACCTCGACGTGCCGTCCTTTCCACTCTATCTCGACGATGGTTTTCAGCCCCTCTGCATGGAGGGACCTCCTTGACTCGCCCTCCCTAATCAGCTCCTCCAGCTTCACAAGCACTTCTTTGCCTGCGAGCTCCGCTTTTATGCGAAGGTGCTCAATCAGCGACGCCGCTCCAAGCCTCTGTGCTTCATCAGCGCCATATTTGGCAATATAAGCAAGCTCAATGATGCCCTCCCTCGCGATGTAGATATATCCTATCTTCTCATCTTCCGACCACTTAACAGTAAAGTGTTCACACTCCCTAAGACCTAGAGACTCCAGCTCTTGTTTCAGTTTCCTTATGTTTTCGGGGTTTGTGGAGCGGAACTTCACTTGTAATGCGCCGCCACTTAATCCTATTTTGAATTTGTACCCTCTCCATGTGGATACGCCTTTTTCAAACTTCTCTATCCAGCGCTTCGCCTTTTCCTCATCTATTAACCCCCTCCTCAGCGCCCCCTCCACAGCCTTAACAAGCCCCTTCCTCAGCTCCTCATTGCCCTCAGCCAGCTGGTCGGTATAGGCTTGGATGTACCATACATCTCTGTTACCCTCCTTCCTCACCCTCACCTCCACGCCAGCCAGACTCAGCAGGCGCGCCTTAAGCTCCACCTCCTCGCGGTCTGTTGACTTAAACTCAAGCAACACCTTTTCCTGGAGGTATAGGTTAAACTCTCCCAACACACCACCAGCCGATATGTATATATTCATGGCGGCGCCGCCCTTGATCCGTCTCCAGCTCCCCTCCTCTATCCGCACCGACACCTTCGACCCCAGCTCCACAGCCTCCACAAGCTTGTGGCTGATAAACCCCTCCTTCTCAAGCATAGGCGGGCCAAAAAGCACACACAGCTGAGCAAGCCTAACTGCGTCGTCGTTAGACGCCACGACATGAAACACCCTCCCAGCGCCTGTCGCCCTCGGCCTCGCGCCATACGCCGACCATGCCGCCGCCCAAAGCAGAGCCACGGCGCCCTCGCCGCTGGTCAAGTTAACTTCTTTCTCCGCCGCAGACACGTAGCCATCCCCACCGACCGCGCCCCACAGCATTGCGCCGAAGTACTTCAACGTTGCCTCGTTTACGCCCAGCTTCTCCGCCTGCATCAGCAGAAGGGCCGGCGCCACAACCTCTCTGGCGACTTTATCGTCGTCGAGCCTACTCTTCAACCTCTCCAACTCCTCCAACGCCCTAGTCAAGTCGAAGCCGGAGCCCACCTCAACGCCTTCAAGCCGCCTCTTAACCGCGCCTATCACTTCGCCCCAGTGGCCAGCAACCCACCGCTTCAGCCCATCCCAGCTCTCCGCCTTAATGCCCAGCATCTTAAGCCACCCGCCCTCCGCGCTCTTCTTGATCGCCTCGTCGAGCCTTTCGAGGGGGGCTTCTACCGTAACCGCCAGCTTCGGTCCCTCAAGAGTCAAACTCACGCCAAGCACTGCGACGTACGACCAGTCGAAGAGAGCGTGAGTCTCCGCCAACTGCCACCGGTGGGAGGTGGACATCCGCAACACCCTATTGCCCTTCTTTTTTCTGATTATCGCCACGTCTGAGTCAACCCAGCCCAGCATGTACAGCAGAGAATCCTCGACGGACAGACGCCCCCCAACCTCCCCCGCCGCCTTCATCGCCACCTCAAGCACCTGCTCGAAGAACCCCCGCCAACTCTTCATGCCGAAGATCAGGGTGTAGGTCATGCCCTCCCCCACCTTCCTAATGCTCAGCTTTATGCCCAGCTCTTTGAGCTCGCCGCCCTCCTCAACTCTGAATAGCTTAAACACGTAAGACTCGGTCTTCTCCTTAGTCTTCTTCTCCTCAAGTTCCAGCGCCAGCTTGCCGCCTTTTGTGAGCTCCTCGACGAGGCCGCGGTAGTGGTTGGCGCCGGGTTTTAGGAACAGGCGGCGGAGGGCCTCCGCCACCATCTCCTCCACCGTTACGGGTCTCTCCACCCTCGCCCTCTTGGCCCTCTCGTACGCCGTACTCGGCGTGTAGTAGAGGAGCCAAGCAGACCCCCCCACCTCAAGCCAGTGCTTAGCCGCCGTGCCGAAGACGCCCCTCCTCCCCAACGCATACTCCCTATAGGCGATTAGAGCGGCGTAAGCCTTAACGCCGAAATTCACATCGCCGAACTCGGAGAGCTCCGGCGCCTTCGCCTCAGCCAGCCTTCTGGCCACGTCTTCCTTCACGTCTAGGAGGTCCTTCAGATCGTGCTTGACTGCATATTCATTCAGCCGCTCCCTGAGGATCTTCAAGGCGTTTTCGAAGGCCTTGCTCTCCTCCTCGGCCAGCTGTGTTAGCAGGCGGAGGTCGGCCATGTACACAACTTTCTTAAACGGTTCCTCCACCATCTCCACCCTCTGTACCGCCTTCCCAAGCCCCTCCACAACCTCTTTCAATGCAGATCTGTAAACGCCGAAGGCCTCCTCCAGCGCAAGGACGGCGTAGAAGAGGGCCTTCTCCTTTTTCTCATCAAGTTCAGACCGCTTCAGAATAATCAACTTCCTCAGCGACTCCCAAGGTTGCGGCAACTTCGCCTTGCCGGCGTTAGCGTCCCTGGCCATTTCCTTGAACTTCTCGTATGGGTCTGGAGCGTTCTTCAAAATGTTAAACACCTCCTCCCTAGAGTACTTCTTGACGCTGCCAGGTATAAACGGCGGCACGCCCATGGCGAAATGCGCCAGCTTCTCCAGCTCCACAAGACCCCACATATCCAACGCGATGTTTAGCGCAACCACCCCAGCCGCCACAGCCGCCATCAAGAAGAGATACGCCTTGTGTTCGTCGATCCAAGCCAGCACCCGCGTCACAGTCTCCACAAACAGCTCCACCAGCCTCTGCAGAGACACCTTAACCCGCTCAAACACCTCCCTCGCCCCCTCATACAGCGCCTTAGCCGCCTTCTGCACGTACTCAACGGCCTCTCTGAAGCGGCCCACATCCACAAGCGCCAAGGCGGAGGCCACCGACGAAACCACAGCCTCCGAGTAGAGGCCGCTGTATACAGAATACAGCGCTGCCGAGAAGCCGGCTGAGGCGGCTTTTCCGCGTCTACGCCACACCTCCATGCGCCGCTTTAAAAACAACTACGAGAAAAACAGAAATCTCCAGCACAGAGACACGGCGGAGATAGGGAGCCGCCTAAGCCGGCTGTAGTAGGACTGACCCGGCGGAGGAGTTGTTGAAAGAGTACCCAGAGCTGGAGGCATTCGGCATGGAGTGGGTGAGGGCGTGGGCTCCCCACGCCAAGGAAAGGCTGGTTGAAATAGCGAAGGCTCTACGCAAATACCCGTGGATGGTGGGGGTGGTGAAGGAGAAGCCAGTAAACAACCCCCACCCGTACATGGTTGAGGTTTACGTGGCTAGGGATGGGTCGGAGGCATGTCTAGCGCTTAACCAGCTAAGGGCATACTGCGCCCAAAACGGCGCGGTGAAAGAGGCCACGCTGGAGCTGGCGTTCAGCAGATACGAAGCATACGAGGAGAAGATAAGAGAGGTGTACAGACCAAAAGGGCTATTGGCACTCACCACAGCGGCGAAGGAATACGTAAAACTACTCTAGCCACTCTGGAGCCGCTGATGCCGTTTTCACGTCTCGCGTGATGCTTGTCCTCTTTTTATAAAATTCTTTTTCCCGCCTTCTCAAACTGCTTCTTTTCCGGCGTTTTATATATTTTGTTTAATTGAAAAATTGGCGTCTTAAACTATGGATATTTTTAGATAACTTAACTATTTTATCGCTTTTTCTCTTTAGGTATCCTCCTGCCGTCGCCAACAACCCAATAATCGCCGTCGTCCCGTCTCTCGAGCTTGAAAATAGGGACCTCGTGCTTCACTCTTTCTAGGGCCTCTCTAGCTACTCTGAATGCAACTTCTCTATTTACCGCAGACACAAAGACGTACAGCGTGGCGTCGCCCGGCCTCAACGACCCCACCGAGTGGTAGATCCTGGCCTCTAGGACCCCATCCCGTCTTCTCGCCCACTCCTCTATCTCCCGTATTTTTGAAGTGGCGTAGGGCTCATATGCCTCGTACTCTAGAACCTCCACGTTAGCATCCCCGACCTTGCCCTTGACGTATCCGACAAAGATCACAACGCCCCCGCCCCCTCGGGGCGCGGTCTTTTCTATGATGTCTTGTACTTCCTTGTTTAAGTCCACCGGTTTCTGTACCA
>WYEI01000313.1 GCA_009903905.1 Pyrobaculum sp.
TTTAAAAAGAGAGACATCAATAGACACAGCGGCGGTAGTCTAGCCTGGTTTAGGATGGCGGCCTTCCACGCCACCACGAAGACAGCCGTTGATCCCGGGTTCGAATCCCGGCCGCCGCATTTAACAGACTCCCCCACAGCTCCTCTACCCCACAGACTGAGTTATTAGACTCTGCAAAACCCTACGGCGTCGGCCGACATTCCGCCTCCTCTTACACCCCACAACGCGAAATACCTAACCAACAGATCAACAACCCACCCACGCCCCTTGGTGCAACCCAAGAACGGTTGCCTTCCACGTCACTTTCTATTCGAGACAAGGAAAACACAGTCAATTGTGAACAGATCTAAACTTGCCATCACTATCTGCAATCCCCCACTCCTCGAAAATTAGGGCTGGGATGGGAAAAGTTTAAAAAGATGGACGTGTGCGTAGTTGGGCCCCCTTGTAGGGGGGCGGGTGACCCGCGGTGCTGGCCCGGGTAGCTCCATGACCCCCGCCCGAGGGGCCGCTGAAGGCGGGGCGAGGGCGCCTATGAACCGCCCAGGGGAACCCCAGCCCTTTAGGGCGGGGAGGAGGTCAGTATCGCGAAGGCTCCCACCACCGCGATTACTCCTAGTGAGATGTAGTAGTAGACGCGCGGGAAGCGCAATTCTGCAATGTATCCCGCGGCTAATGCGACCGTTGCGCCGTACAACAAGAGATTAGGTAGGAGGAGAGAATCAGCCGGCGAATCCCAGACCAAAGTCACTATTACTAATATTACTACTCCCGCAACAGCAGCTCCTATAGCCTTGACTATTCTAGATACTGGAAATGGAAGAGAATAGACGTCAGGTTCAATATGCTGACAATTACAACCACTAACGGGAAAATTGCTAAATTGTGAAATATATTCAATTTCTTTCCTCTTCTTTCCTGGTTTTTGTAATTTCCATTGGTTCAATTTCTATTTCTTTTTTTGTCTCCGTAGGTTGCTTCGCCCATATTCTTGTGTGGTCTCCTTTTCTTCTGACGTAGAAGAAGATGCCGAGAGCTGTGGCGACTGCGGCGGCGCCTACAACGGCGTAGAGCGGCATGTGGTCTGTGTAGAACTTTGCCCTGACTGTGGTGGGCGTCTCGGGTCTCAGCAGAATATCATCGCCGGAGGCACTTGAGGCGCCTTCCCATCCGGCGAATTTAACGTGCGTAAGCAGACCAGCTTGAGGCATGAGCATGGAGGGGCTTAGCTTAAGGATGTCGCCTTGTGCCACCCAGAACTCCCTCCGCTCCTTAAACGAGCCATCGAGATAAACTTCAACCGCCACCTGCACCTCCTTCTTCCACAGACCGGCGCACCGTAGTGGCGCATTTACCACAACCTCCCGGGGGGCCTCGGCGCCGTTGCACGTCCAGCCCGCCGGCTTATACCTCACGCCGAGCTCCTCCACGGTGGCCGCCGCAAGCCCGTCTTTAGAAGGCAGTAAGGAGCCGCCCTCCATGTAGCGTATTACTGAGCCCTCGGGTAGCCACCCCTCCCAAAACAGCGGCCTCTCGCCCAGCCCGCTCTCTATCCTTACGGAGTACTCCCTACGCCAAGAGACTACGCATTGGGCGGGACCTGATGCGGAGAGGACTATGCGGTCCTGCGCCGGCGTCCACTCACAATTCTCGGCACCGGTTGGGACGAGTCTCATGCCCCCTCTCGACTCCGCCCACACCTCTCTGCGGAAGGCGGCTCCCTCCTCTACCCAGTACGTCTCGGTGTTGTTGAAGAGCTTCACCACTACACGGTACTCCTTCACGTATACAGCCTCGCAACGGGCGGGCCCCAGCACCGTGAATCTGCCGGAGGCGGGGCAACCGCTTCCCGACCACCCCTTGAACCTGTAGCGCCAGTCTCCCTGCTCCACGTCGGCGCTGGGGGCCTCGACCTCTGCGCCGCGGTCAAACCACCCCTCCACGGTCCTCCAAGGAGTTTTAAAGTAGACGTAGTACTGAAGCCTGTATAGGGCCTTCACCTCTAAGTTCCCCGTAAGGTCGATGCGCCGGGTGGAAGACGTGACGCCGTCGCTCCACTTCTCAAAAACCCACCTCGCGTCGCCCACCCGCACCTCGGGCGGGGCATCCACCACGTAGCTCCCGCCTGCCAGCCACACCTCGCCGGCTACCTCCTTCCCGTCTAGGAAGAGGCGGGCAGGAGACGAGCCGCCGGTCTGATCAACCGCCGATAGAGATAACTTCGCCAATGCTGTGTAGCTCACGTATACTGTCGAGGTGTAGTTGATGCAAGTCACCGAGATAGAAAGGCGGCCGCGGCCCGCGGACAGAGGCCTTATAGACAGATCCAAGTCGAGGAAGCCGCCGTAGCCCACATCGGATCTGCCGTAGCTGGCCTCCACATCTGCGGCGGGCTCCGCCTTTATAGAGACGGCAGGTTGCCTGCAAGTAGGCCCCTCGTTCCTAAGTCTAACCCCCACCCTCAGCGGCTCGCCGACCTTGCTCTCTACCGAGGAGGGGTACACAAGCGAAAAATCGGGATATGGCGAAACGACGTCGTAGAAGGCCGACTGCACGTCGTTTACAATAACGCCGCTTAGCACCACTGTGAAGTTCACCCTCCCCCGGAGGCCCTCAAGCTTGACGTCGAAAACCGCCGTGGACTCCAATTTAGGCCCCACGGAGATTCTCTGGCTCGCGAACCTCCTCCCGTCCACGAGAAGCGTTAGGTTGTACCCCGCCTCCAGCTCGCCGTCGTTTCTCACCTTAACCTCAAGCCGATACCGGCCGTCCATCCTGAGAACCGTGGCCACCTTAGCACCCTCGAAAAAGGTTATGCCGGTGATCCTCCCCGGCGGGTTGTGCCGCTCGGTAAAGGTGTAGGCGCCCCACTCGTTGCCGGCCCTCACCACTATCTTAAACCTGCGGCCCTCCGCCACTGGCTCCACGATTCTGAAGTCGTGGAATATAAACGTCTGGTACATGCCGCTGAGCATCTGGCCCCCGCAGACGTTTAATGTGGCGGACTTCCTCAAAACGACCTCCCCAGTCTCCAGGTCCGTGATCTCCACGGAAAAGGGACACGGCGAATACGCAGTCCTTATCTGAACCACAAGCCACAGCTTCTCGCCCAGGTAAACCTCCTTCCTGCGGGCGGCTAAATCCGGCGTAAGAAAAACAGCAATCGTCCCCTCCTCGGCTCTGTACCCCACGTCGGGGACAACCGCGGCAGAATCCCCCAGCTGAGGCAACGCCAGCAGAAACACGGAGAGAAAAAACAAGAAAATCAGCAACCTCATATGAAAATAGATACGAAAGCCGACACAAGCGCTATGGCGGCTGAAATTGCTAGGTACAGAGAGCTGGCGTAGAAGTTCCCCTCTGCCATCTTGCCGATTAAGATCCCCAGCACAACGGCGTTTAAGACGGCGCCTATCAAGGCGTAGCGCAAGACCTCGGGGACTTGAGGCCATGTGATGAGCTGTATCCCGCCTGGGATCTGCGCCGCAGCGGACTGAAGCATAGTGGCTTGATCCGCCACCTGGAAAACCAGCGACTTCGCCACGCCTCCCAGAAGCACCGTGATTATCACGACTGTGATCAGTCCGAACATCACGGCGCCCCGCATGGCAGATCTAGCCGCCTTGAGGATGTCGACAACGTCGCGGACGGTGTCTGCGAGGTCTGCAAAGATCTCGTGCCTAGCGCCCAGCCTCTCGGCCTCTCCAGCCGCCGCGAGGACAACTCCGGCTATCCACGGGACCTCCCGGGCCTCCTCAACAGCCGCATCGCGGAAGGTGGCGCCTTTGGCAATGCGCCGAGCCATTGACTTGAGGACCTCGTCAAAATACTTGTTGTAGCTCTTCTTCTGGATCAATACGGCCACGGCTCGGGCGGGCGCGAAGCCCGTCTTCACGCTTTCGGCCAGGTCCCTGACGAAATATGGTAGAGCTGAGATTATGCCCCACCTCCTCCTAGCGTCTAGGAGGTACTTAGGCGCCACGAAGGCCCCAGCGGCGAGCGCCCCGGCGGCTATGCCCACAGCGAGCGCGTAGGCGCCCTTAACCGCGCCTGCGTATCCAGAGCCCGCCGCCGTGATCTTGATCTGAAGAGGCGACGCCGCAAGCGCCGTAGACGCGGCGACGGCGACGCCGGCCCCGATCCCCGCGCCGATGAGGTAGAGCCGGTACTTCTTGAGAAACGACTCAGGCGTCTTCGGGTAGGCGGAGTCTACGAGATATGCCAGCGCCACGCCCATCGCCGGGATCACTAAAAAGACGTAGGCGAGGAGCTGCGCGGCGGCTCCCGCGCTGTAGAAGATCGAGTTGATTATCAACATCATTAGAGGAAGCACACCGAAAAACACCAAGATGACCTCGCCGATAAGCTTCACGTTCTCCGCCAGCCTGGCGTAGGCCGACCTAAGCTCGAAAAGCACGCTCTTCAGCACGTCACGCGCCTGTAGGTACTGACTCAAGCCAACGGCCCTAGCCGTAGACATCGCCATCAACACGCCGGATAACCTGCTCCCCTCCAGCATGCGCGCCGCCTCCCCCAAGGCCTCATGCGGAGTGGCGATGAGCCTTTTGATCCGCATCCTCTCCACATTCTTAATAAACTCAGCCATGTGAGGCGCGACACCCGGCTCCACCGCGTAGAAGCCCTCAGCCATATCCCGCTCAGCCGAGGCGTAAATCGTCGCGAAGAGCGCCGCCGGCAGAAGCTCCCCCTCCACCCTCCCGATCTTGCTCCTGATCTCAAACACGGGGTAAAACAAAAACACCACCGACAGCGCGGCGATGGCCAGACCGCCCACCATGAGGAAGAACTGCCGAGACAAAACCCCGAAACCGGCAACGGCAACGCCGATGCCGATGACCGCCCCCATGAGCAGGAAGGCGGTGCGCCTAGCCTCCTCGACCTTAACCCCCACAAGCGCCGCCAGCTCCCTATCCACCGACGGCCTCAGCATACCTCCACCGTCCCCTCCACCTTGCCTACCCTAACCACAGACCCGGGAAACAGCGGAATCCCCACCCCCTTCTCAGCCCTCACGTTGTTAACAAACGTGCCGTTTTTAGAGCCCACGTCCACAATCCACAGCCCGCCGCCCCTCTCCTCCACCCGGAAATGCTCCTTAGACACAAATCTAGCCTCCTCGCCCACGAAGTCGAAATCCCCCCTACCGTACACCCTCCCAGCAACAAGCGGCAGAGACCTCCCGCCCACCTTAAGGCAAAGCCTAGGCGCCTGCGGCGGAGGGGCTTGCTCCCCCAACACCATGGTCTCCTCCACAATCTTCGTCTCCCCCTCATCCAGCACCTTCGTCTCGCCCATATCCACCAAATCCATCCTAGGCGGCGGAGGCGCCCTCTGCTTCACCAGGTCGACTGCGCCTCTGCCTACAACCCTGCCGCCCATCTCCACCTCGTAGAACAGCTGGCCGGAGCCCGCCGCCGACACCGAAAGAGACGGCTCAGACACCTCCACCTCAGCCTCAGCCCCACCCACAGACCTCCCATTAACGTCGACAATCTCTAGGCGGGTCCCCGGCGCCGCCACAGCCCTCAGCCTAACCCTTTTGGGGCCGGCAGGCATTCGGAAATTCACAACCCAATCCGCCTTAGCCCTCTGCGGCGGCGGCTTTTTCTCGCCCTCCGGTTTTTTCTCGCACGACGCAGGCGTCTCGGGCATGTAGCCCTGGTAGAATCTGGCGAAGAGCTCGGCCAAGGCCTTGAGGTCGTTGATAGGCGAGTTCCTGTGCAGACATAGAAGACGCCGCAGAAACTCCACCCTCTTTCTGTACTCCTCCATAAACCTGCCGGCATCCCACTTGGCGAGCTCCAAGATGCGCTTGGTCGTCCTAGCCGAAGATAGATCGCCCGCCGCATAGCTGTCTGCGGCGTGGTTATAGGTGAAAACGGGGGTATACTGCCTCGCCCTAGGGTCTATTATGTCGAAGACGTACTGGGTCCTCCTCTGGATCCTCCCCCCGATCTTAAACCTGCCGATAAACACCACGAGGGCCAGCGAGGTCAGATACTCAGGCGGTATGCCGAGGTTGTCCAGCCTGTTGAAAACGCTCTCGACGGTATCGGCGTGTATCGTCGTCACGCCGCCGTGGCCCGTGGAGATGGCTTGAAACCAAGCCCGGGACTCCTCGGCGCCTCTGATCTCGTTGATAACCACGTAGTCCACGTTAGCCCTCAGAAGAAGCTTGACAAGCTCAAAGAGGTCGATCCCCCTCCTCTCGTCGGTCAGATACTTCTGCCA